>JAAZIY010000087.1 GCA_012800625.1 Lentisphaerota bacterium | reverse complement strand
GAAAAATTCCGTCAGGACTTCATTGAGAAGCTTAATCTTGCGCTCCTGGAACAGTCTGAGCTTTTCTTTGGCAAGCAGCTAAAGCTTTCCCTGAAGTATGCTTCCGGCATTACGACGAATGTCAAGCTGCCGGCCATTATGGAGGAAGACAGCCTGGCAGCGGTCTATCACGAGGTGCTGAGGCGCAACTATGAGCGTGATTGTCGGGACGGGGCGACGCGCTATGGCCCGCACCGCAGCGAGATGAATTGCCTTTTCTCGGGCAACTTGCTTTCCGCCTATGGTTCGGAGGGACAATGCCGCATCGCCGCCCTGGCTCTGCGCTTCGCCTGCATGAAGATAATGCAGCTAGAACTCAAGAACCAGGACCTGACCTTGATTGTTGATGATGTTATCGGCGAGCTTGACAACTACCATCGAGGTGTTTTTTTGCAACAACTGCAGGATTTTCCACAGATAATCTTGGCCTGCACACAGATACCTAAAGAAATCAAGCAGACTAGCCGAGTCTTTCAAGTAAAAGGCGGCAATGTCGCAGTGTTGGAATGACGCTGCCGTACCTTCGGGTGAATTCGTGTCCAAATTCCTGTCGGATAAGTTTTTTGGACGCGGTTTGTCCGGGAATATCTAGTAATGCATATTCAATTTTGTTCTGCGCTTGCATTTATGGCGTTTAACTGATAACTTATATCCTGCGCATGGAAAAATATAGGCGTTTTAATATAGTTACGTAAAACCAGGGGTTTGATTGTGGTAGGTCAAGATGAGTTTATTTTGGATTTAATGCTTGCCCGCGGCATTATCAACGAGGAGATACTCGAACAGGCCAAGGAGCGTCAGCACGATGAATCGCTGGAAACGGTTATGGAGGCTCTGCATCTGATGAAGGTGGTCTCCGAGTCGGATATCACCCAGCTGCTTGCCGCTGAATACGGCATGGACACATACGATTTTGAAAGTGCCAAGGAGAATATAGCTGAAGAGGTTATCAATCTCATACCGCGGCGCATCGCCAACCGTTACGAAGTGGTGCCCATTTCTTTGAGCGGCGGCATCCTGCGCATCGCCATGGCCGACCCGGCAGATATCGAGTCTTTAGACGTCATACGTCACCTGATGAAAATGGATGTCGAGGGGGTTATAGCGTCAAAAAGGCAGATACAGCGCGCCCTGGAGTTCTACTATGGCAGCGATGAAGGCAGCGTGGCCGATTTCCTCAGCGACATGACCGAGGTCACTACCGATATCACTATCGGAGCAACCGCCGACGTCACCGCCGATGTCAGCGCCCAGGAGAATGACGAGGACGCCGCTCCCATTATCCGCTATGTGTCGCTGATGATTATCGAGGCTTTCCGCACGCGCTCTTCAGATATACATCTGGAGCCTATGGAGAAGCGTTTTCGCATCAGATACCGCATTGACGGTGTGTTGAACGAGGTGGAAAGCCCGCCGAAATACCTGCAAAACCAGATCATCTCCCGTCTTAAGCTGATGTCGGGCATGGACTTGTCCGAACACCGCGTGCCTCAGGACGGTCGTATCCGCATCACTGCCATGGGTCGCGAGCTGGACTTGCGTGTGTCGGACATACCCACCACGCACGGCGAGTCCATAGTCATGCGTATTCTAGACAAGAGCGGCGTCATGCTGGGCATCTCCGAATTGGGGTTTCTCGAGGACGATCAGGAGATGATCTACAAGATACTCAATTTTCCTGACGGCATCTTTCTGGTTACCGGTCCTACCGGTAGCGGCAAGACTACTTCGCTGTACTCTTTTTTGCACACCTTGAACCAACCTACCCGCAAGATCATCACGGCGGAAGACCCGGTCGAGTATGAGTTGTCGGGTATCAACCAGGTGCAGATTGCCAGCGATATTGGGCTTACTTTCGTCACCGCCCTGCGCGCCATGCTGCGCCAGGCGCCCAATATCATCATGGTCGGTGAAATCCGCGATACTGAAACCGGCGAGATCGCCATTAATGCCGCGCTTACCGGACACTTGGTGTTCAGCACCTTGCATACCAATGATGCTCCTTCGGCCATCACCCGTCTTATTGACATGCATATCAAGCCCTTCCTGATCGCCTCCTCGCTGCGCGCGGTCATGGCACAGCGCTTGGTGCGCAGGCTCTGTAAACAGTGCCCGACGCCATATACGCCTGACGAAAATGAGAGAGAAGAGCTGCATCTAACTGACGAATACCTGCAAAAAGCCAAGTTCATGCATGGCAAAGGATGCACTGAATGTAAAAAAGGATACAAGGGAAGAATGGGAATCTACGAGATTTTCATTCTTGACGACAGCATCGAGGCGCTTATCTATGGCAAAGCCGACGCCAGCGTGATCGGCAAACGAGCAGTCGAGATAGGCATGCATACCCTCAGGCAGGACGCACTGCGCAAAGCCGCCATGGGCATCACCACCCTGCAAGAGGTGCTGCGTATCACCACAGACTAATTAGACCGCGTCCAATTGCTGTGTCTTAGTGTGTCTTAGTGTCCAAAAACCTACCCGACTGCCTTCAATGCCCGTGAAACGCTTTTTCGGGCGGCGCAAAACAGGAGCGCAATATGTCACAAATTGATATTTCAGCCGATGTCAACATGATCTGGAACCTGCTGGTTTCCAGAGGCAGAGCCACCGATGAGCAGCTCGAAGAGGTGCTCGATGAAAGCATACGCAACGGCATGAGCTTTCAACGCGTGCTCTACAATTACGAGATCATTGACGAAGACAGCTTGTTAAAGCTGGTGGCCGAAGACCTGGGCACCGAGTTTGTTGAAATCCGCACCGGCGAGCTGGATGAGGAGCTAATCGAGCTGCTTTCTGCGGACGTGGCGCGCACCTACGGCATAATCCCGCTGAAGCAGACTGAGGACTCGGTCACCTTGGTGGCTGACAATCCTTTTGATCCGCGTCTGATCGACGAGTTGCATTTTGTCTTGAACCGTGAATGCATAATTCAGGTGGGTCGTCCCAAGGATGTGGAGGAGGCCCTGGACCTATTCTACCCTGAAAAGGGCGGTTCCATCAACGATGTGCTCGAGGAGATCAAAAGCCTGCATAAGGAAGAGGACTTGTCCAATGCCGACCAGGCCGAGCTGGAGAAGGCGGCCAACGACGCCCCCATCGTGCGTTTCGTCAACATTATCTTGCAGCAGGCCATCAAAGACCAGGCCAGCGATATACATTTCGAGCCTTTCGTTGACGAGTTCCGCATCAGATACCGTATTGACGGCGCGCTGTATGAAATGGCGCCGCCGCCCAAACACCTGGCCATACCAGTGATCAGCCGCATCAAAGTCATGAGCGGACTAAATATCGCCGAGCGCCGCCTGCCGCAGGACGGGCGCATCGAGCTGCGCATCAACCGCAAACCCATAGACCTGCGTGTCTCAACCCTGCCCACCAGATACGGCGAGTCCGTCGTGCTGCGCGTACTGGACCGCTCCGTGGTCAGCCTGAGCCTGGACAACCTGGGCATGACGCCTGCCATGACCAAGGAAATCCGCCACATGATTAAACAGCCCAACGGCATCTTCCTGGTCACCGGCCCCACTGGCAGCGGCAAAACCACCACTCTGTATTCCGGACTGCGGGAAATCAACACTATGGAGGACAAGCTGCTTACCGCCGAGGACCCGGTCGAGTACGATATCGAGGGTATCTTGCAGCTGCCTATCCGAGAAGGCATAGGAATGACTTTTCCCAGGGCATTGCGCGCTTTCCTGCGCCAGGACCCCGACCGCATCATGGTAGGTGAAATCCGCGACGTGGAGACCGCCGGCATCGCTATCCAAGCATCTCTTACCGGGCACTTGGTGCTCAGCACTTTACATACCAACGACGCCGCCGGCGCAGTGACCCGGCTGATCGACATGGGCATAGAGCCTTTTCTGATTAGCTCCACGGTGATCGGCGTGCTGGCCCAGCGCCTTATCCGGCGTTGCTGCAACAATTGCAAGACCGCTTATATTCCTGATGACCGCGAGCTGCGCATGCTTGGCATCACGCGTGAAGACATAGCGGGCAAGCCCTTCTATCGCGGCGGCGGTTGCGAGCTTTGCAACGGCAGCGGTTACAAGGGACGGGTGGGTATCTTTGAACTGCTGCATATCAGCGAAGCGATACAGGGCATGATCAACCGCCGTATGCCTACCCAGGACATTAAACGCAAAGCCATAGAGGAAGGGCTGCTGACCTTGCGCCAAGACGGTATCAACCAAGTGCTGCTCGGCGTGAGCACTGCCGCCGAAGTGCTGCAGTATACCATGGCGAATTAAACTGAAACCGTAAAATCACGCCGTGACTTGGTGTGACTTAGTGTCCAAATTCCTGCAGCCCGGCTTTTTGACGAGCTCTGACCAGGACTGGCCTTATATGCAAAAGGAGTTTTTATCATGGCAAGACTAGAGATGAGCGATCTGCTCGACCTGGTGCTGGAAGAGGGCGCCAGCGATCTGCATATCCCTTGTTATTCGCCGCCGGTGATCCGCCAGCATGGTGAAATGATGCCCCTGGACACCGACCCGATGACGCCGGATGACACCGAGTATCTGATGAAGTCGATTACCTCGGAGGCCAATCAGCAGCTCTTGCAGCAGGACGGCGGCGTCGACTTCGGTTTCGCCTTCGGCGACCGCGCGCGTTTCCGCGTCAGCGTGTTCAAAGCCAAGGGCGGCATAGGCATGGTGCTGCGTACCATACCCAACACAGTGTTGACCATGGAGCAAATTGGGCTGCCGCCCTCGGTCAAGGACATCTTGTTTCGACCCCGCGGCCTGGTGCTGGTGACCGGCCCTACCGGCAGCGGCAAATCAACTACGCTGGCTTCTATGATAAATATCTTGAATCATGAGAAACGCGATCACATCATCACCATTGAGGATCCCATCGAGTTCTATCACGAACATAAAAACAGCGTCCTTACCCAGCGTGAAGTGCATACCGATGTGCCATCCTTCTCCGAAGCCATCAGGCGCGCCCTGCGACAAGACCCGGATACCATCCTGGTTGGAGAGATGCGCGACCTGGAGACCATCAGCGCGGCCATCACCGCCGCCGAAACCGGACACCTGGTCTTCGGCACTCTGCATACCACTGGCGCCGCCGAGACCGTCGACCGTATCGTCGACTCCTTTCCCACCACACAGCAGGCCCAGGTGCGCACGCAGCTGGCCTCCACGCTTATCTGTGTTATTTCGCAGGTGCTGCTGAAGCGCATAGACAAGAAGGGGCGCGTGGCTGCCTTCGAGATTCTTATCCAGACCCCGTCTATCTCGGCTCTTATCCGCGACGGCAAGACCTTCCGCATTACCTCTGATATCCAAACTGGAGCAAAGTGGGGCATGAATACCCTGGACGCCCACTTGCTGCAGCTCTATAACGACGGCAAAATCTCCTACGGCGACCTGATTACCAAGTGCCGTGACGCCGAGGGCATCATTGCCAGCATCAAGCAGAACCTGAAGGAAAATCAGTAGTCTGGCATACTGCAACACAAAGGAACAAAGCTCTTTACATTTTTGTATAATATCCAACTCGGGAGTACTGCTCATGGCTAAATTCCAATATGTCGCCGTTGACGGCAACGGCAAGGAACGTAAAGGCGTCATCGAGGCCAACGATGACAAGGAAGCCACCAATCAACTTAAACAGCAAGGCTTGTTTCCCACCTCGGTGGTGCTTGCCGGCGGCGCGCAGAAGAAGGCCGGCGCCGGCCAGGCCGGAGCCGCCAAGGGCGGTGCAGGCTTCCTCTTTGGCTCGCCTAAAATCGCCAGCAAGGACCTGTGCACCATGACCCGGCAGATGGCCACATTGCTTGAGGCCGGCCTGCCCCTGGTGCGCGCCCTGCGCACACTCGAGCGCCAGGCCAAAGGCAGCGTGCCGGCGGTCAATACCGTATGTAAAGGCCTGGCCGACGCGGTCGAGGCCGGCGCCACGTTTTCCGAGGCCCTGGCTAATTTTCCGCGCTCCTTCAACAAGCTTTACGTCAGCATGGTGCGAGCCGGCGAGGCCTCCGGCGCCATGGAGATCGTGCTGGTGCGCCTGGCCGAGTTTATGGAGAAGGCGCAGCGCATCGCCGGCAAGGTCAAGTCCGCCATGGTCTATCCCATCGCAGTGCTTACCATCGCCATGGCCATTACCGCCGGCCTCATGGTTTTCGTCATCCCCAAATTCGCCAAGATGTTCGAGGAGATGCTTCCCGGCGAGACCCTGCCGGGCATCACTACTTTCGTGATCGCCGCCAGCGCCGCCCTCAAAGACAACGTGATCGGCTTCGTTATCGGACTGGCCGTGGGCATTTTTATTTTCAAGCTGATTTTGAAAACCAAGCCGGGGGCCTACGCCTTCGACTTTGTAGCCATGAAACTGCCGCCTTTTAACGGTTTGATCATCAAGAATATATCAGCGCGCTTCTGCCGTACCCTGGGCACGCTAATGGGTTCCGGCGTGGCCGTCTTGCAGGCCTTGCAGATCGTCAAGGACACCTCCGGCAACGAGTTGGTGGCCAGGGCTATCCAAGATGTGCACGACGCGGTTAAAGAGGGCGAGGGCATGACCCGCCCGCTGGAAAAATCGCGCGTCTTCCCGCTGATGCTCTGCAGTATGGTAGAAGTGGGCGAGGAGACCGGCGCGCTGCCAGACATGCTTAACCGGGTGGCCGGAGTCTACGAGGAAGAGGTGGACCGCGCCGTCGAGGGCATGACCGCCCTTATCGAACCCGTCATGATCTGCTTCCTGGCCGTAGTGGTCGGCGGCATCGTTATCGCATTGTTCGCACCCATGGTCAAGATGATCGACAAGCTGGGAGGCTGACAAAGGGGGGAGGACACGAAGACACACTAAGACACACAAAGGCACACTAAGGGGTTAACTTGAACTCCTTAGTGTGCCTTTGTGTGTCTTGGTGGCCAAAAATATTTTTAGAAGGGCAGGTTGTCATCTTCGATGATTTCGTCTTCGTATGACTCCACCGGCGGCAAGTCGTTGGCATTATCCTGTACCCCCACTGTATTTGGCATAGGCGGGTTGTATGCCGCCGCGGGAAGTGGCTGGCCGGTGAATGGCGAGACGTTCTCGCGTCCGAAGCTGTCATAGGCGCTTCTTTGCGGATTGCTTTGCTGCGCGCCTGCTTGCTGCGCTCTATGCTGCGGCGAGCCAAGGAACTCTACTTTGTCGGCCACCACTAGCAGCTTGTAGCGGTTTTGACCGCTGTTCTTGTCTACCCATTTATCCTGTTTCAATCTGCCTTCAATGAAGGCTCCGGAGCCTTTGCGCAGATAGCGGCTGCAGTTGTCCGCGGTTTTGCCAAAGCATTCTATGTCTAAGAAACAGACATCGCTTTTGTCCTCCCCCTGTTGTGTTTTAAAATAGCGGTTGACCGCCAGCCCCATCTCACACACAGACATTCCGTTGGGTAGCGCCTTTAGCAGCGGGTCGCGCGTAAGATTGCCCATCAGCATTACTCGGTTAAAATTAGCCATCTGAGTACCTCCTTGCCTGGTGATGTTGTGTTTTGCAGGGACGGCCTAATATAGTCCGCCAGTTTGCGCTTTTCACATGTAGCTGCAATTCTCTGCCTGCGACCTATCACAACTATAGCTCAAAATAAATTAATTGCAAATAATTTGATAGAATAATTTGCAATTTTGTAAAGAGAGCTTATGCTTAGTGAAGATGCAGGATTTTTTTCTTTTGCACCACTTTGGGCCGGGCCTGCATCGACAGTTTTTTTTCCTCTGGCTCTAAGTGTGCGGCATTGGAAAGGAGACCCGTTATGAAGCAGACATTTATTCGCAGCCTATTTTTGCTCTTGTTCATCTGCGGCGGCACTATGTTATTTGCGCAGGGTAAAAAGGCCAAACTAGCCGCTCCGGCGGGGGAGGTTTTGGCGCCGGAAAGCGTCAAGCCAGTGCGTGACCCGGTGGCGGTGCTGCGCGGCAAACTACTCTATAAGCGTAATCAGGCAAAGAGATTAGAGCGCGAGGCCGCCGACAAAGACCCCCTCTTGCAAGAGAAGGTGCAAAAGCTCGAGGCGGAGATCAGGGCCTTGTATTGCGCCGCCGAACCCAAACTGAGCGAAATATATGCCGAACAAAGTAAGCTCAGCGATGAGATTGAGGGCATGAAGGAGAAATAGGCTGCTCAGTCAAGAGCTGTACAGCAGTGCCGGTGCCAGCAATTAGGCTGGTGCCGGCATCACCACGAAAAAAGTCGTAAAAATTGGGAAAGCTTGGGATTCTATATGATTCTTTATGCTTTTATATATTTCAAAGAAGCTTAGTGTTCTTCAAAGCTGTGGGCCTCGGAGCCGTGTTACTCTGGCCACTTGTTTTTTAATATTTTCAGTTTTGTCTTGTTGCCTGATTTCCGTGTAATGCCTTGTTGCAGCAATTCGCCCGCTTCTGCTTCTGGCAAACGCCGGAAATTTTCCTGTTTTCCGACCTGGTCGATTTCATTTAATGCCAGCTTCAGTCCTCTGATGAGTTGTGCGCTGCAGAGTTTACTGGTTAGGAGCAGTTCATCTCTTTTCAAGGTGTTATTTTTTCCCGGATGCAGGTTTTGTCCGCCCGCCAACATGATTGCGGCCACTTTACATTTCATGGCATATGCCGTCATGATTTCCATCACCAGGTCATGTCCAAGTATATCGGCGCCATTTTTTCGTGCCAGTTCGGCCTCGGCGTCGGTGCAGAAATGCATGCCGGGCTGGCTTTGATAGGTGCAGTGTCTGAAGTCCAGGCCAACCTGGTGCATGGCATTGAAGATTTCGCTGTTAAGCTCCTGCGAGAGCGCGGTGCTTAGGTCGGGGAAGGGGTTTTCCAGCAGGCTATGCAGTCCGTCCAGGGGAGAAAACGAATATCCATTTAGGAAGTCAGTCAGCAGGCAGTAGTTGCCGTTTTTGATTTCCGGGATCAGGCTGATTGCCTGTCCCACATATATATGTTTGCGCAATCCCAGGCTGCTGGCTGCCATAGTAGGTAGCAGACAGGGTAGCAGGCCGTTTCCTTCGCAGAGCTGGCGGTGTCCGCTCAGCACCAGGATAGGCAGCCGGCGGCAAAGTCCAAAAAGAAAGCGCGGCTGCACCCTGTCCGGAGTGGGGTGCCTGGGCATTCCGGGCAAGTCGGCCAGCTCCAGGCTCAGCGGGCTTTCATCAAAGAGGCTGTCGCTGACAAAGCCGGCGGAAAACTGCAGGAATATATTGGCTTGTTCTATGCCAGGCAGATTCTTGCGCAGGAAATGCCGCGCCAGCTCGAGCTGCTCTCTGAATTGTGTGGTTCGGCTTGATTCCATAATCCGGAGCCTGTATAAAAAATTGGTCGGCAGGATTTTTGAGACAGCAAGACAGACTAAGACGCACTGAGTTTTTTCGCCGGCTTTTTCAGCAGGGTCATAAACAGAGCCACAAAGATAATGAAGGTGCCTGACATGGTCCAGGCGTTCATCTTTTCACCGCGTATGAGCCATGCCAGTATGCAGGCCAGGCCGGGTTTAAGGAAGAAGACCATGGAGGCAATGAAGGCACTTACTTTTTTCAGTCCCAGATAATATAAGAGATATGCCACTGCTGTGCCGATGAGCACGATATAGGAGAGCGGAAACCAGGCATTCTGCAGCTCGTGCAGCAGATTCCCCTGTAGCTTCAGCAGTGCCACCGGCAAGATAAAAAAGCTGCCCAGCAAAGAGGAGATACCCATAAAAAATGAGGCGCCGTAGTTATTGACCACCTTGCGGGTCAGGCAGACACTGAAGGCGAAGCCCATGGCTGCCAGGCACATCACCAGTATCGCCTTCAGAGCCTCCATCGAGGGGGTTCCCTTTTCAAAGATAAACAGGGAAATACCGCCCAGGGCCAAGGCCAGCGCCAGCCATTTCTGCAAGGTCCAAGGCTCCTGGTTGACAAAACGCGCTATGACTATGGCAAAAACCGCATTGGCGCTGAAGACAACCGCCGAGGAGGAGGCATTCTCGAACATCTCTATGGCAAGGTGGAAAAAGCTCAGGCTGATGGCAATGCCTACTAGCCCATTGATAATAAAATATTTCCAGTCCGACCAGCCTGGCCAGCCCTTTTCCTTGAGGTAAGCAGGAGCACCAAAGGCCAAAAGCAGGATGCCAGTGACAAAAAAACGCATGAATACCATCATGTAGGCGTCGATCTGACTGCGCTCGCCGACAAATTTGCTGGCTATCTCAACTGTGCTGAAAAGTGATACGCCGGCTATCGAGGCAGCCAGACCCCAGAAAAAAGATGACTTCAAAATGTCGGACTTGCCCATGAATAATTACCTTTCGTGCAGATAAAGTGATGCTTGTGAAATTGGTGTAACTTAGTGTGACTTAGTGTACCTTCGTGTCTCTTCGTGTGTCTTCGTGTCCTCCCCCTTCGTGTCCCATCATCTTTTTACTGCGGCATTATCCATCCTGAGGCGATGACTTCCTCATTCTGGTAGCATACCGCCAGCTGTCCCGGGGTCACGGCATAGACACATTCGTCGAATTTCAGTTCGGCCTGCTGCTCT
>JAAZIY010000086.1 GCA_012800625.1 Lentisphaerota bacterium | reverse complement strand
TTATCAAGCTGGAGCCGGCGGTCATGGCCAGGCATTTCGAGCGTCAGTGTCAATATCTGAGTCGCCCGCAGTCTTGCCGCGACAATGCGCTGGTAATCGCCCCGCTGCAGAGCATGCAGGTAAGCTCCAGAAAACTAAGCATACTACTGGGGCTAAGCGAAGGCAGTTTTCCCAGACTGGACAAACGCAGCGCCTTTGACCTGCTCGAGCTAAAACCCAGCTTCGAGGACCCCTCGCTGCGCCGCCAGGACCGCCTGGCGCTGTTGGAGGCCATCATGGCCAGCGGCAGCCAGCTGCAAATCACCTATTGCGGCAAATCCGAGCTTAACTCCGAAGAGTTTCCGCCTTCGCCGCTGCTTATCGAATTAAGGGATTTTCTTGGTGCTGAGAACCTGCCCATAGTCGAGCAGCGTCTTAATGCTCATGACTACAGGTACTATCAGGGCAAGGCGGAACAGCTTTTCTCCTATTCGCAAAGCAACTACAAGGCTGCGCTTAGCCTGCAGCAGTCCCGCGAGCAGGCAAGCAAAAGCGCTGCGTCCAGCGTGGAGCCAGCTGCCTGCGAGGAGATGCCCAGCCCGCTGCCGCAACAGGTGAAACTGGAACAGCTGCAGGAATTCTACAGCAACCCGGCTAAGTTTTTCCTGCGCAAAAATCTGGGACTGTTTTTCATCCGCGAGCTGCCCCGAGAGCTGGAGGAAGATGAGATTTTCACCCTGAACTCACTGCAAAAATATCTGCTGCACTGCTATTTGGTAGATATGTTGCAGCAAAACAGGGAGAATTACGATGAGAATGACCTGCACTACCTGCAGGAACGCGGTCTTCTTCCACTGGGAAAACAGGGGGAATTGATCCTGCAAGAAGAGCTGCAAAAAGTCAAAGAAAATTTTTGCATAACAAAAAGAAGAGGAGTTTTTGGCAATATCCCCTATAAGGAGGCATTAAGCAATCCACCACCCGTCAGTGAGTATGGCTGTAATTTCAGTTGGCAAGGCAAGGAGGTCCAGCTTAGCGGCGAGCTACAGATTGACCCGGATCTGGCACGCCAGATTATATTCCGCCCCAGTTCAGGGCCTAAGGGCAAGGACTGGGCCTCCGGCTGGCTGGCGCATCTGCTGGCAAATTGCTGTTATAATGGCGGCATCACTACCTTTTTGGGTTCTTTAGGTGCACCTCAAGCAATAGCTGCTAGTAACAAAGTTCAGGCAAAGGCTCAGCTTCAGTACCTGCTGCAAGTCTATCTGGAGTATCAGAACCGGCCCTATGTTTTTTCCCCTGATGCCGCTGCCGCATACTGGAAGAGCATAAACGGTACCAAGACCGCTGATGATGCCGAGATCGCTTTGAGCAAGGCGGTGGCAGAGGTGGTGAAGTTCAGGTCGCCCAATACCTCCTGGTGGGAACCCCGCGAGCCTGATCCTGATATGCAGAAGCTCTGGGGCGAGGAAGAGCTGGAGCAGCGCGCCGACTTCGAGGAGAGGATTAGGCTATTTTGGGGCTTGGAAGCAAGAGGGGGGCAGGATAATGACTAATATGCCAAGTTCAAACAACTCGTTTTCAGAGCAGATTCTGCAGACTGGCTTTGATATGAGCGGGCTGCATCTTATTGAAGCCAGCGCCGGCACCGGCAAAACCTACAGCCTACAAACCGTATTTCTGCGTTTGCTGCTGGAAAAAAACATCCCGATTGAGCAGATTGTCGTGGTCACTTTCACTGTGGCTGCCGCCAAAGACCTGAAAAAACGCCTGCGCCAGATCTTGCAGAGCGCCCTCAATATTGCCCAAAATCCTGAGGCCAAGGAGGACAAAGACTATGAGCGCGTTAGCGCCCTCCTCAATTTGCTAAACGACCCGGTCCAGGCCAAAAGAATTCTGCAGCGTGCCTTGTTGGACTTTGATTTGGCCGCCATTCTCACCATTCACGGCTTTTGCCATCGTCTGCTGACGCGCTATGCCTTCCAAGCCGGCCTTAGTCTGGACAGTCTGGAGCTAGGCGCCGGCCAGGAGCGTATCGCCAGGCTCTGCCGAGACTGGATACGCAGACATCATTATCCGGGCACAGCGGACCATGCCAAAGAAATCAACAAGGTTTTCACCTACGAGAATCTTCTGGCTCTAAGCAGCAAGCTGATTGCCAAAAGCAACCTGCACCTGGACTTGGTTGACGAGGGCTTGGCTCAGGCGGCCAGAGCTGTGAAAGAAGCCCACGACGAGGAAGCCAGGCTGAATGAGCAGCTTAGTTATGACGGCCTACTCGCCAACCTTTATCGCGCTCTTCATGACCCCAAGAAAGGGGCACTCTTACGCCAGAGCATAGGCAATGAATTCCAGGCCGCGCTTATCGACGAGTTCCAGGACACTGACCCGTTGCAATGGAAAATCTTTGAGAGCTTGTTTGTCCAGCCTGGACAAGAGAGGCCCTGTTTTATTGTCGGCGACCCCAAGCAAGCCATCTATAGCTTCCGCGGCGGCGATATCCGCACCTACCTGAAAGTCAGCAACAAGGTCGATGAGCAAAACCGGCATCAGCTGAAACGCAATTACCGCTCCGAAGAAGGCTACATCGAGGCCATCAACGAGATTTTTGCCGACCAGGGCGATGAACGCGCTTTTTTGCATGAGCAAATCCGCTATGCCAGCAATCTTGAGGCCGAGGGCCTGGCTGGAGCAAAAGCATTGAAGGTCAATAGTGAGATAGACCCGCGCCCGCTGAAGTGGATAATCAAGGATGCCGCAAGTACAATTGCTCAGCCCGCAGAAATAAATTCAGCCTACGCCCAGACTGCCTTGGAGATATATCACCTGCTGCAGGATGAAAACACCAGCATTGCCGGTGAACCTGTGGCGCCGGGGCAGATAGCTGTGCTCTGCCGCACCAACGACGGTTGCAAAGCGGTGCTCAAGGCATTAAACCAGCTCAATATACCTGCTGTGCGCCTAAAAGGCCAAAACGTTTGGT
>JAAZIY010000085.1 GCA_012800625.1 Lentisphaerota bacterium | reverse complement strand
TATGGTTTGTTGTGAAAAGGGAGCTGGATAAAGCAGAAAACTCGACAAAATTGCATAAAAACGCAATTTTTTGGCTGAAACTTCAATTTTTCTAAAGGATTTGTCCATTTGGTGCCCCGAAGGGGCAACCTAATGCAGCCCAGGGTAAAGCCCCCCCCGAATCCGGCGCCCTGGCGCCCTGTAGGGGCGCTACTAACGGCCTTTCGGCGTTACAACCTTTTTGGACGCGGTCTATGTTAGCGAGCTGCTAGCCCCATAGAAAGCCCCTGTCTTATTCCTGGTTTAAGGCCTTTCCCACGTACTTTGCATAATCAAAACAATGAATTTAGATTTAGTCAAGATTTTTCCCGCGCTTGCCTCCGATGCTGAGAAGATACCCTTGCTTTTGGCTCCCTATGTCGAGCGGCAAATCGTGTTGCCGCGCCAGCCCGATGAGATACTACAGCATTTGGGCAATTTTCTGGTTGCCCGGCGCAGTAATGGTGAGCTAGTCGGTGTGGTTGCGCTGCGCGACTTTGGCAGTGGCCTGCAAGAGATACGCTCGTTGGCGGTGTCTGCCGCTTATAGTGGCAGGGGACTGGGCAGCAAGCTTTTGCTTGCCGCCATCGAGCTGGCGAGAAAACGCGGCGCAAAACAGGTTTTCGCCCTCACTTTAAGACCCAGGCTTTTTCAGCGTCTGGACTTTGACCTGGTCGAAAAGGAGCAGTTTCCGCAGAAGGTCTGGGCTGACTGCAGCAAGTGTCCCAAGCTGGACTGCTGTGACGAGATCGCCGTCAGCCTGACACTTGCCAACAACAAGTCACACTAAGAGCCGGCCTGTCTTAAAGGCCACGTTGTTTTTTTATCGGGGGAATAGTGCAAAAAAACTCGGGATAATTTCGTTTTTACAAAATAAAACCTGTTTTAATACGTTAACTTATAGACAGTCTCTTTCATTTAGCAGAGGTTTTCAACATGTCAAAATCCAGCAAACGTGTCAGTTGTCGCGATCGTCTTTTGCTTGCCGGTATGGAGATTTTTGCACTCCGCGGCTATTCTGGTGCCACTGTGCGCGAGATCAGTTTACGAGCCAAGAGCAACATTGCCGCCATCAACTATTATTTTTCTGACAAGGCCGGTTTTTACGAAACCCTGCGCAGCCATGCTAGTGCTCTCAGTGCGGAGAAGCTTGAGTCCTGCTGGGCCGAGCTTGACAAGGAGCCTTGGGAGGCTCTGCGCCAGCATATTATTCGCTTGTTGGAGAGCAAGCCGGCTAATTTCTGGGCACAGCTCAACTGCATTGAGTTGCGTGAGTTAATGGATGGCCGGTATGACTTATTCAGCAAAAAGAACGCTGATGCCGAGGAGGACGGCAGGGGCAACTATGGCGACTACATCGTCGCTTTACTAGCTGCCTTGCTGGGCGAAAAAGCCGCCAGCGCTGAAAATGTGCGGCTGCTGCGCCATACCTTCCAGGGTCTCTGTCTGTTTTTGGCGATACACGCTAAAAGGGAGAAAACCGCGGGCAAGGGCAAGAAAGAGGCTGAAAAGCCTGAAAGCCTCAGCCATGAGTTTTTAGTTGACTATGTTTGTGGTATTATTGAAAAGATAGTCGCAGACATGCAGGCTGAAAACAAGGTTGAGTGACGCAGGGCAGGGGGGCGCCAAGGCAAATGAAGCAGCACTAGACCGGGCATAAAGCTCAGGCTTAGAAAAACTTGGTGTGACTTTGTGTGTCTTCGTGTCCAATTGACTTCCTGGACACCCTCTAAACAGACCCCGTCCGGAAATGTCATAACGCCGAAAGGCCGTTAGTG
>JAAZIY010000084.1 GCA_012800625.1 Lentisphaerota bacterium | reverse complement strand
GTGTCCCTTCGTGTCTCTTCGTGTCCAAAAACACTACGCTTCACTCTGTCTGTATGAGTTCCAATGGTTTTGGCCGCAGTGCCAGCAGTGCCGGAATGATGGCGGCTACGAAGCAGACCAGGAACATCAGCAGGCTGCCTTGCCAGATACGGCTCCAGGGCACGACGAAATTCCAGCCCATGCCTCCGAAGAAGCCAATATGGGTGGCCATTTGGGCGCTGCACAGTCCGGAGTAGAGGCCGTATGCCAGGCTCAGGCTGATGCTGGAGAGCGCAATCAGCAGGGTTTCTGCCAGCAGCAGGCGCATCAGTCCCCAGCGGTCCAGGCCCAGGGCGCGCATCAGGCCTATCTCCAGGCGTCGCACGCGAATCGAGGCCAGCGCCGTATTGGCCACTGCCAGGGACATGATCCAGAGCAGCAGCTTGGGCATGCGCAGCATGCCGCTGAGTATCTGCTCGGTGCGCGCCATGATGGAGCTGTGCAGGGCCGACTTGAGTGTCAGCTTCAGGCTCTGCTTGCCCACGATGGCCTGGCCTTTGCCGCTGACCTGAAAGCTCTGTCCGGCCTGGCTGTCAGCGAGCTGCTGCAAGGCGCGCATAAATTGTTTTTCCTCGAAGTCCGGCTTGATTTGGCTCCAGAAATAATTGATGCGTTGCAGGTTAAAGCTTTGTCGCAGGCTTTGCTCCGAGCAGAAGATGATGGCGGCAGTGCGGGTGTAGTGCCGCCTTGTGCCGGAGAATTTCGAGAACCAATGCCAGCCGTTGAGCCGGATCAGCCCTGCGACCTCATAGCGCTGGATATTTTTCGGGTCGCCCGGTGAGACCAGGCCAAAGCTGTCTCCTACCGCCAGGCCGGCCAGCTCGGCAAAAAAGGAGGGCAGCAGGCAGTAGTTACCCGGGCTGGCCAGTTTCTGCAGTGCGCTTTGCTTATCGCTTAAAAACTCGAAGGGCAGCAGCGGCTGTTTTCCGCCGTAGGCCTCCTGCACCGGCATTCCCATCATGGTGACGTTATTTTGCCGCACCACATTCTGGCGTAGAGCGCTGCCAGTGAGGTCCTCGGCCAGCTGGCACTGCTCGACATAGACCGGCAGGCAGGCCTGCGCCTCCAGCCCCGGCAGCTCTTTGACCAGGTCAAAGTCGCTCTCCTGCAGTCCACCGGGCGCTACGCTGGCAAAAAGTTCAGGCAGCCAATCGCCGGGCAAAAAGGGCTTGAGCAGGGAGGCGCTCCAGATGAGGATCATCATATAAAAACCCAATCCCAGGCTAAGGGCCACCACTGTGCCGCTGCTGCGCCAGAGATTGGCATCGAGCTGCGAACGCAGAAAGGGCAGAGGCAGACGAAGCAAAAACGCCAGCAGCGGCGAGAAAATATAATTGACCGCAAGTAGAAAGAAGGGCGCGGCCAGCACAAAGCCCAGGGCGGTGATCGGGCAGCCCAGCAGGCTGTAAAGCTTTACCCGGCTCATCTCAGCCAGACCGGGCTGGGTAATGATCCAAATTTGCAAAAGCGGCAAAAGCAGGCCTATGATGCAGACCTTGAAGGAGACCTGGCGGCGTTCCTGCAGGGAACTGGGCTGCAGGGACTCGAGTATG
>JAAZIY010000083.1 GCA_012800625.1 Lentisphaerota bacterium | reverse complement strand
TGCCTGATAAGCTCAAAGCCGATGCGATAGCAAGAGATGCGGTGGTTGAACTGGTCCTTGGCCGAGCTGGACTTGCGTGCCTTGATGCCCGAGTCGCATACTAGCATAACGTGCGAAGCAGGAAAAACCACGCTCTCCTCCACCGCGAAAGGAAAAAACTTGACCTTCACGACGCTGCCCTGACTGCCCATCTTCACCGCGGCATGGTCGGCATTGCCACCGCGTGTGCCCACAAACCACTCGCCTTCGCCGCAAAGCGTCACCAATTGAGCCGGAAAGGTGGGCAGGGCATTGACCGCCACCGCCGCCTCGGCGGCGCCGACAATCAGGCTCGAGGAGGAGCTTAGCCCGGCCGCCATGGGAATATTGCCGGCCACCACCAGGTCCATGCCGCGCAAAGGCTCGGTGGCGAATTTCTTCTGCAGGCGCAGCACTGCCGCCTTCACGTACTCCGACCAGTCCACGCCGTATTCCTTGAAGCGCTGCATCAGAGCCTCGCTGCTGACCACCGAGTTCCAGTCCTCCCAGGGCAGCTCGGCCAACAGTTCGGAGATAGAAAATTTTGTGGCTGCAAAGCGTGCTGCGTCGCAGTGTCGCAGGCTGACCCAGTCGTCCTGGCGCGGGTGCAGCAGCATAATGGTCTCGAAGCTGATGGTCATCAGGTTGCAGTTGCCGCCCTGGTGGTCCACATGCCGTCCCATGACGTTAAGCCGTCCCGGCATACGCACCAGGCCCACCAGGTCATCGGCACCCTGCCCGTCCCGACTCTGCGCATACTCCTGCAATACCTGGTGCAGCAATGCGGCCTGACGCACGATAATCTCCTCATCGGCGCCATAGAGCTTTTGCAGCATTTTTGCCGCTGCGCTGTCGGGGTTTTGCCAGTCATCAAAGTATGCCTGCCATTGCGCCAGGCTGTGGAAATGGCGCTCGTCCAGAATCGGCTCTTCTTTTTGCTGGCTGCTCTCGCGCAGCGCCTTTTCCACCTCGAGCAATTCGGCCGGATTATTGAAGCCCAGCACGCGGTTAGGCTCGTCCAGACGCAGAACCGAGATGCAGGGCAGTTTGTCCTGTTCCAGCGCCTGCTGATAAGCCAGGTAGGGCAGGTCTGAGAGGTATTCCTCCTGCTGCGCATTGTCGCGGTCTAGCCGGTCTAAAAGCTGGCGCAGCAAACCGTATTTTACCAGATACACCGAGGTGTTGCCATAGGGCAGTGCCGCCGCATCTTCGGCTTCAAGCCGGACTTTGCCAGCCCTGGACTGGAAAACAAAGCGGGTCTTATCCTCAGGGATGAAGTCAAGCAGCGCATCCGAGGCCATTTCGTCATTCGACTCGAGCGCGGCCCAGAGCCCGGGAAAGGCCGCCTCCGCCTTCTCAGGGCTAAATTTGCCAGGCTCGACAAAGAATTCATCCTGTATTAGCCCGCGCAGCTCCTCAGAATTTATGCGGCTCTGAGCCAGCAGTTTTTCCCGCAGCAGTCTGTAGGCTTTCCTCTGCCTGATATCGGCGCATTCGACAATGGCCAGCGCTTCTCTCTGCGGGTCCATGACTATGCGTCCCTGAGTCGATTTAGCCTGACAGCGTGTGGCCAGCAGAGCCAGGTCGGCTCTGCTGCTGAAATATTGGTCGAAGAGTCTTTCGAGCACGGACTGCGCTATAAGACGGTCTCCAGCCACTATCAGCAGGTCGCTGTCCGGCGGCAGATCCGGCAAAGCTCTAGTCAGACAGCGCAGGGCGTTGGCAGTGCCCAGCTGCTGTTTCTGGTAGACGTAGGCGACATTGTCAAACTCGTCCCCTAGCGTCTCCATGACTTGGCCAGCAAGGTTGCCCACCACGACCAAATGCCGCCTTATGCCGCAGTCCTGGTAAGTGCGCAAAGCGCGCTTAATGGCTGGCACGCCGTTAACCTTGAAGCAGACCTTGGGAAGCAGTGGAGACTGCATGCGCGTGCCGCGTCCGGCAGCTAATATCACAGTGTAATCCGGTATGTTGCCTGACATGCACACCTCAATATTGAAAAGTTAATGCTCGAGCAAAATCTAATATACCCCGTCCAGAAAGCAAACGGCAGGCTTTGGACAGCAAAACAGAGCAAGTTTTTAAGACTAGCTTTAGGGTAGTCCAGCGTTTTTTGCCGGACTATCCTAAAGCAAACTACTAATATATAAGCAAAAGCCCAGACAAGGCAATAATATGGCAAAATTCGCGTTCAATGGCGACGTGGCTGGTAGCAAGCCGGGTTTTACAGCGCCAACCACACAAAATCAGGACCAAATCCTGAAGGGCCTCGCCTTGATAAGCTTTTGCCGCAGTCGCCACAAAAAAACACGGCAACAACTTGATAAATAGAGTTTTTGGGCTTATCCCTGCAAGGTTACATTTTTAGCGCTTGTAGCTAAATCAATCTTTCCTAAGTGTCAAAACCTAAATCTTAAGTCTAAATCCCCAAGAATAATTCCGGATCCACACAGGATCCGCATCCGCTAAAAAGGAGAAAAAATGTCAAAGAATCGTTTCACCCTCATCGAGTTGCTGGTCGTCATCGCCATTATCGCCATTTTGGCGGCCATGCTGCTGCCGGCCTTGTCCAAGGCGCGC
>JAAZIY010000082.1 GCA_012800625.1 Lentisphaerota bacterium | reverse complement strand
TGAGAACGCTTCACTGAATCCTCGGCGGCGCTAAGAACCTCGCGCTCAGCAACCTTCTGCAGCCGCTGACTGCGGCTGCCGTCCTCATCCTCAAGCAGAAAAACATCGCGCTCCAGATTGACACGCTCTTCTTCAGGCATGCCCAGGCCGGCGGAGATAGACTGTTCCAGCTCATCTTCCTTGGGACGCTTTCCAAAAAAACTGATAGGCATATGGGTAACTCCTGCTACGATTTCAGGCTTGTAGCCTTATAATGTGCCTTAACATCCAAAAAGGGTGCCTGGCTGGATTTTAGACACGAAGACACAGCAACTAGCTTCCTCTTTTGGTCTTTTGTGTCTTTTGTGGTCAGAAAAACTTTTTGAGCGAGGTTTAGCTCAGGGCTCGATTTCTTCGGTCTCGTATCCGCAGGCGTAGTAGTAGTTGCATTTGGCTCTTTGGCGGTCAGCTGCGGCCAAGGTCAGCCTTTGTAGCATAACAGTCAGATTTTTCTGGGCATCAAGCACATCTGTGCTCGACCCCTCCCCCAGCCTGAAACGCTCCTGCTCAGCTTCAAGAGTGGCCTGGGCGGCGCGCAGCCCGCTGCTAATTAGGGTCAGGCGTCTCTGGGCGGAAAGAAAATTCAACTCCGCATTTTGCATCTCTTGTCTGACCAGCAGCTCCTTGCGCGCCAGCTCGGCTTTCAGCTCAGCGATCTCCGACTCGTAGACCGCTAGCCGCTTCTTGCCGCCGTAGTAGTCCAAGGGCCGGCTCCAGACCAGGGTGATCTCTCCGGCCAGATAGTCGCGTCCCAGTTTGCGATGCCTTTCAAAGGGGTGGTCGGTATTTTCCGACTGCATGGTGGCTCCAGCGTGCAGGTAAACCTCGTCCTTCATTTGCTCCTCGGCAGAGGCGTATTGGGCGCGCACTCTCTGTATCTGATGCTCTATGCTGAGCAAGTCGCCACGGTTCTGAAAAGCGCGTTCGGCACTCAGCTTTGGCAAGCTGTACTTCTGTTCCCCCAGATCAATAATGGTCTGTATTTCGCCGCGCAATTCTGGCTTTAAACCAGCTCCGATAAGCGTAGCCAACTCCAGCAAACTAAGCTCGTAGCGGTTTTTGGCCTGTTCTTGGTCGTCCAGGCCTATCTGTAACTCACGCTCAGTAGAGTGTACCTCATAGTCAGGAATGGTTTTCAGGCCGGTCAGCTCCCGGGCCACTTTCACCAGAGCCTCGAAACGCTTGCTAGCCTCCTGCGCAATATGGTAGGAGGAAAGCTGCTCATAGACGGACACGTAGGCCAGCTCTACCTGACGGCGTAGCTCCTGACTGCTGGCCAAAAGCTCGCTAACGCGCTGGTTATACTCCGCCAAAGCCGCCTGACGGCGATAGCCAAAAAGGCTGAAACGGCGGTCGCGCAACAAGGGAACACGCACCCGCACACCGAAAAGATTCTGGTAAAGGCGGTCGTAGCCCACCGGCTCATACAGCAAACGACTGGCCGCGCCAACACTGACATAGGCTCCAGGCTCTATGGGAACCTCAACACCGCCTTGAACCTCAAAGCTGTTGCTGCCTAAAACCGAATAATTGGACTGCAAGGGCAGCGCACGGTAGTCAGTAGCCCTGCCGGCGGCGGCAAATAAGGCCGGATCAAAAAACTCCAGGAGTTCCTCGTGTCTCAACAAAGTCTGCTCAACACGCTGACGAGCCGCCTGCAAAGACGGGCTGTTTCGCTCGGCCAGCAAAAGCAGGCTCCCAAGCTCATCAGCCCCCAGCCTTAGACAGGCAACAAAAAGCAGGAGAAAAACCAAACCGGGTTTGCGAGCTGAAAGCATAATGGAAGACAATAGTCTGCACGCTAATATGATTTGTCGGCTCATCTCGAATGCTTTGACGGTCTAAAAACACAAAAGGGAAGCCGGCAAACAACCAGGCAAACAGCCCTTTTGGCAATAAGCTATAATATAAGGCGGATAGAGAAATATTACAGCCGCCAAGCCTTAATGCAAGCAATTTCAGCAAGAGCGGCAATCGCGCCACTGAAGCGAGCCTGGAACACGAAGAAACACCAAGTCACACGAAGACGGAGCAGTGCCTCAGAGATGGCCTTTGCCACTGAGATGCTGCCTCGGTAAAATAATGCTTAATCCAATTGGAATTTTCGTTGTTTTGCACTATCTTAACTGTGCTAGCTCATTGCTTGAGACAAACATAAGGCGTACTGCCCACGCACAGCGTCTTCCTTTT
>JAAZIY010000001.1 GCA_012800625.1 Lentisphaerota bacterium | reverse complement strand
GTCCATTTGGTGCCCTGAAAGGGCAACCTAATAAAGCCCAGGGTAAGCGAGGCCGCAGCCCGAGCGCCACCCTGGGTAAAGGCCCCCCCCGAATCCGGCGCCCTGTAGGGGCGCCACTAACGGCCTTTCAGCGTTATGAGCCTTTTGGACGCGGTCTATCTTAGTGTCCTTTCCCTTTAGTTTTCTTCCCGGTAATGCTTTAGATAGCTCAGCGCCTTAGGCAGGGCGATATTGGTGCCCTGCTCATTTTCGCCGTAGCTGTTTTCGGCCAGCAGGCGCAGGTCCTTCAGCACGCGGGTATCGCCTTCGTAGGTGACTTTCAGGTCCAAGATGATGGTCAAGGCACGCTGTTCATGCAGCTTAACGATAACATTTTTGGCCAATTCGCGCAGGTTGTCCTGGCTGTTTTCGATAATGGCGGCAACCGGCGGGGGATACTGCAATATATGGATCATGTTTTTCATGGCCAGCTGCCGCAGGATATTGAGCAGCGCCTCGTCCCTGCCAATGGCCGAGGCACGCACTTTGGCGACCAGCTCATGCAGGCTAAGCTGGTCCAGCTGCTCGTACACATATTTTCGCTTCTGCTGGTCTATCCAGCCGTTTACCCGAAACAGGTCGAAAGTGCGCCCGGCGTCATAGCTGCTGCCGCCGCAAAGCAGGCGCACCTCGCTGCCGTAGTGCTGCACAATCGAGGAAACCAGCGCCGAGGGGCGGGCGTGAAAACCGAAAAACGGGGGTATGGGCAGATGCGCCTGGCTGATGACGGCGTACTTCTTGAGCATCTCCTGGCAGAGACTGCGCGCCGAGCTGAGAAAATCGTAGGCGTAGCGGCAAAGATAGTGGGTGAAAATATCCAGGAAAAGGTCCCCAAGCAGGTCCGGATTGCGCGTTTGGCAGCGCAAGGCCTCGGCATTAAGGCTGAAATGACGCTCGTAGAAATGCGCAAAGATAGTGGCCACGCGCAGGATGTGCAGCACGATGCTGATATGCCCGCGCAGCTTGGGCAGGTTCAGGTCGCAGGCCTCCGTGTCGCTGTCGCTTACATAGGTGTCATAAGTGGACTGCAGATTGTGGATGCGCATCTCCAGCGCGCGCATCGAGGCCTCGCCGATGCGGTCGAAATTCAGGTTGCGCCACTCCGGCCCTTTGCTGCGGGCGGCCACGTGCAGAAACTTGGCGTCCTCGGTGTTGTTTAAAAACTCGGTGGCCAGCTGTATGACTAGCTCTTCGGCGGAGTTGTCGGCCTTGGTCTTGCGGTCTCGCGGCAGGCGTCCTGGCGGCAAAAGCTCGCTGAAGTCCAGGCCCAGGTTCTCCTCCGGCTCTGGCCAGCCAAAGCCTTCGCCCTCTTCGAGCAGGTTTTGCAGGGCGCAAAACAGGAAGGCGGCCACGTATGCCAGGGCGGTCTCGGTGCCGGCGAGGAACTCCTCGCGGCTGGCCTCGAGGCTGTATCCCTGGCAGGTGTGCTTGAGATGCAAAAGCTCATAGCCGGCGCTGCTGTAGTTTTTCAACACCGCGATCTGCATGCGAAACACATACCAGCGCGAGTTGCTGCGCGCGCCGTAAGAATCAAGCAGCTCTTCGAGCTGGGTTGATTCGGCCTGCAGATTGCCCAGCAAAGGACGGGTAAGCTCGAGCTGGCCCAAACCCTCCGAAACGATCTTCTGCGCCACACTGAATAGCAGCAAAGAACGCTCCTGCAATAAATTGTCAAATAATTTGCTGTCAACCATAGCCATAACAGGCAAGCGGCTTATGCGGCGCCGCATAAGCCCTTAGTGTATCTTCGTGTCTCTTTGTGTCCCTTCTTGTCCTCCCCCTTCATTTCCCTCCTCGTTCCAGTTTGGCGCTGCCCTCGGAGATTTCAACTTTGGAGATGTTCGCCCTGGCTTGTTCCATTGTGCTTTGGGCTATGGTCTTAAAGTTGTCAGTCAGCTTAGGGCGCAGCGCCTCGGGCAGGGGCAGCAGACCCAGCTTGGCGCTCTGCACCTGCAATTGCAGACTGCCGCGGCCAGTGCAGGCCGGGGTGGCCACCAGACTGGTGTGCAAAGTCAAAAACTTGAGCTTGGCGCTGAGGATTAGACGCACATTGCCGTCAGCGAGAAAATGCACGCTGATATTTTCAGGACTGGGCACGCCGGAGCTGCCAGAGAAGCTTTTCAGCTGCCTGGTGGCCAGCGCGCTGGCGTCCTCGTCGCTGAAGGTGAAGGAGCGCGCCTTGCCGCGGTTCTTCAGCATGTCGTATTTCTTGACCGCGTCCGCAGGCGCATCCGTGCCGCTGTGCCGGCCGCCTACCGGATAAAGCGCGCCTATGGCCACCACGAGAATAAGCACAGTCAAAACAATGCCAGCCACAATGTTGGTGATGCGGGCAATCTTCTGAGAGCGCAGCTTCTTGGTGTCAACTAAATCGTCGGGACGCAGCTCATCAAGCTCAAGACGCTCGCCGCAACCGCGGCAAAAAATGGCGTTAAGCAGGTTTTCTGTGCCGCATTTTGGACAGGTGAGCATATTGGGTATCCTTCTTTTTACAGGTCTAAAAAATAATCTGGCAATTAGCTCGCCGCATTGCCTTTGTCTTTGCTACTACTGCTGCTCTCAGTGGCGGAAGACGGCTTGCCGCCCGAAGCGTACTTGGCTGCCTCAGAGGCGCTGCGGTAGTCGGTGCAGTAAAAACCGCTGCCCTTGAAAATAATTCCGGAACCCGCGCCAATCAAGCGTCGAACACTGGCTTGACAACGAGGACAAACCTCAAGTTTGGCCTCATTCATACTCTGAAAATGTTCAAAGTGATGCCCGCAAGTATCGCAAAGATAATCGTAGGTAGGCATATGAAATCTCTATCTCATGAAAGTGAAAAACGGAAAAAACTACTATAGTTTTATCTTGTCAAAAAGCAAGCCGGCAAAAAAAGATAAATCAGCGAGCAAAGACGGAAAAACTCCAGCTCTGCCATCGTGTGACTTCGTGATGAAAAACGGCTGACTAAAAAAACGCGGTTTTTCTGTAAAATTTCGTATTGTGTGGTATAGTGAAAGAGTTTGCCGGAAAATATTATATCCGCGACCCTTTGTAGCGGAGCTTTTCGGGCAGTCAACCCTAGAAAGGAAGGCCATCATGAAAAAATACGAATGTGTTTGCGGGTATATCTATGACCCTGAACTGGGCGACCCGGACAACGACGTCAGCCCCGGCACCGCTTTTGAAGACCTGCCCGAAGACTGGGTCTGTCCGGACTGCGGCCTGGGCAAGGACGCCTTTACCGAACTGTGAGCTAAACAACAAAATGATTTATAAAACTCAGGCTTTCAGCGCGCAGTGCAACTACGCCTGGGAGCCTGATTTTCTGGGTGGCCCTCACATGGCAGAAGAAACGCTTTTTTGTATCGATATTAACGCCGGCGAGAGAATGCTGCAGGGTCGAGCCGGCGAGACGCTTTTTCAGGCCCTGAAAAGACAGGATTTCTACCTCCCCAGCGCCTGCGGCGGCCAGGGCAAGTGCGGCATGTGCCGCCTGCGCATCATGAATAAGGTTTTGCCTGAGCCGAGCGCGGCGGAGCAAAAATTGCTCTCTGAGCAGCAACTCGCGCTAGGCTGGCGCCTGGCTTGCCAGACGAAGCTGTGCGAAGACCTGAAAATCGAACTGCCAAAGGCATACTACGAGGCCGGCGAATATCTGGTGCGCATCACAGCTAAAATCGCGCTCACCAAGGATATAATACTGCTGCGCTGTCAGGCAGTAGAGCCGCGCCTGGTGCGCCTCGAGGCCGGCTGCTGGATGCAATGGGTCATACCAGTGAAGAGCCAAGACGGAGAGCCTTGCCTGCGAGCCTTCTCGCTGGCCTCCGACCCCAAAGACCAGCGCAATCTCGAGTTTATCATCAAAAAAACGCCCTGCGGCATAGGTACCGCCTGGATTTTCGACCAGGCACAGCTGGGCGATACGCTCACGCTGCGCGGTCCGAACGGCGATTTCCACCTGCACAATAATCAGCGCGAAGCGGTCTTCGTGGCCGGAGGAAGCGGACTGTCCGCCATAAGAAGCATATTGCTGGATATGTGTAGCAAAGGCGTTCAACGCAAAGTCAGGCTCTTCTTCGGAGCCAGGCACCGGCGGGACCTGTATATGCTCGATGAACTGGCCGAAATTGAAAAAAAACTGCCGCAGTTCAAATTTATCCCCGCCCTGAGCGACCCGCTGCCCGAAGAACAGTGGCTGGGTGAAAGCGGCCTGGTTACCGAGCTGCTCGATAAATACTATCAGGACTGTTCCGGCATGGAGGCCTACCTCTGCGGCAGCCCAGCCATGCTACAGGCCTGCGTTAACCTGCTGCAAAATAAAGGAATGCCGCCGGAAAATATATTTTTCGACAAGTTCGTCAGCAGCTGCTAGCCCCGAAACCCTTTCCTTGGACACTTAATACACTAAGCAGTCAAAACCCAAAAGAGAAAAAAATGTCAGAGCAGATCAAAATTGCCATTTTAGGCCTGGGTCGTGCCGGTCTGAACATGCATTATTCCGAGCTGAGCCTATATCCCGAACTTTATCAGATCGTTGGCGGAGCTGACCCCCTGTTCAATCGCGCCGAGGAGCTGCACACGCGCTGCGGTGCCAAGGCTTATCATAGCCTGGAGGAGTTGCTCGCCGACTCCGACGCTGAGCTGGTCGCGGTCTGCAGCCGCTCCGCCGACCATCTTAAGCACACTTTGCAAATTCTCGAGGCCGGCAAGATGGCTCTGGTCGAAAAACCCATTGCGGTCAGCTACGCCGAGGCCCTCGAACTGGGCAAGGCGCATGACCAGTACCCCGGCAAGCTCTTCTTCAGGCACAACCGCCGTTTCGAGGCCGGATTCAGCTTCCTGCGCGAGCTGATTGCCGCCGGACACATAGGCGAGGTCTTCGAAATCAAGCTCAGAAGGCTTAGCTACCAGCTGCGCAATGACTGGCAGGTGCTGCAAGACTGCCAGGGCGGACAGATGAATAACTGGGGACCGCACCTTATAGACCAGGCTCTGCAACTGCTCGAAAGCCCAGTCAAGGATATCTGGTGTGACCGTAAACACGTGGTCGCCGCCGGAGACGCCGAAGACCACTTCAGAATTATGCTCAGAGCCGAAAACGGCAGACTGGCTGATATACAAATTTCAGGGGCCTGCAGCACTCCAGAGCCTTATTTCTCGGTCTATGGTACCAGGGGCAGCATCATTTGCAAGGATGACGAGGAACTCAGCTATCGCTGGCTGGCTCCGGAAATCGCAGGTAAAAGCTGCACCGCCAGCAAGGACACGCCAGCCATACTGCCGGGCGAGCCTAGCGCTGGCAGCATGTCCTCGGGAACAGTCAAATGGCGCTGGGGCACCATGATGGTCGAACCTAAAGACAACTTAAGCACCAAAAGCTTCTACAAGATACTACACGACAGCATACGGGGAGGCAAAAAATTCCCGGTCACCTGCGCCGAGGCGCTCGAAGTGGTACGAATCACTGAAGAGGCCAAAAAATTGTCTGAAATCAAGCATTACTGCTAACGATGCCCAGGCCGCTTAGCAATTCAAGAGGCAGCGTTTTTGTCCTAGCCGTCCTGCTCAGCCTGGCTTTGCAACTTGCCCTCAGAGGCGATGAACTGCTCTTTTCAGGACAGCGCCTGCAAGGGATTTTTCTGGGCATGGACAAAGCCAGCTCGCTCTCCTTTCAGGTTTTCGGCGAAGAGCAGCCGCGCAGCATCGCCTTTCGTAAGATAAGCTCTTTGAGCCTAGACAAGCCGCTGCCGGTGGGTTATGCTCTGCGCAGTCAGAGCAAAAAGCTACTGCGCGGCCGCCTACATGGCTATGCCTCGCCCAATTTCATGCTGCAGGCTTCTGGCGAAGCGAAGCCTCGCCAGGTCTCCGCCATGCAGCTGCTGCATCTCAAGTATGACTTGGATATGCGCGACTATATGCTGCGTATGCAGGCCTTTCGTCAGGAGCAGGCCGCCCAGCAGGGCAAGGCTGACGCGGCCAGGAGCTTCCCGCTGCCCGGCAAGACCACCGTGGTATATTTCGGCGACGTCCAGCTGCAGGTCAACGCACGCCAAGCCAACCTCTGCCAACGACTATGCGAAGAAAGCAAAAAACCGGCAGCCTACGTGCCGCTCTTGCTTGCTTCGACCCAAGAAGCCCTGGCCAAGGAGCTGGGACTAAAAACCCTGCCGCAGTTCTGGTTCTATAAGGCCGACGGCACCATAAGCTCAAAATTGAGCGGACGCTTCACCGAGGCCGACATCGAAAATGCATTTAAGAAAGCGGCAAAATAAAGGAGTTGCAAGATGCGCAGGCCAATAGGCTGGGTGGATAAAGCGTTTCCCGAGGGAAGACGCGAAGTCAAGGTGCAATACCACGCTGATGATATCATGTGGAAATTCAAGCTCAAAGGGGAGCAGGACTGGGACCGCGATAGCCAACCCCGAGAAGAAGACTGGCTTACACTGGAAAAGAAAATCAAACAGCTCATACAAAGAGGACACCAGTACCAGCGTGAACTGCAATTGGCTGAATTAAGAGGCAAAAAAAATTAAATAGTGGACACTAAGACACACCGCGTCCAAAAAGGCCATTAACCACAAAAGGCACAAAAAAGAGGAAGCTGATTAAGCAGGTAAACTGCAATTACAAGATTTCAAACAACCTGTTTTTGTCTCAACAAAACAGAAAAACTCGATTAAATTGTATAAAAACGCAATTTTTTTGCCGAAACTTCAATTTTTTCTTGAGAATCTGTCCATTTGGTGCCCCGAAGGGGCAACCTAATGTAGCCCAGGGTAAGCGAGGCCGCAGGCCGAGCTTACCCTGGGTAAAAGCCCCCCCCGAATCCGGCGCCCTGTAGGGGCGCCACAAAGAACAAAAGGCTCAACGCCGCTAATATGCAAAAACTGGAATTCTATGTCACTGCCGCACCTGGCACCGAGGAGGCTTTGCGCGACGAGCTTAGCGAGCTGGGCTTTGCCCAGGTGCGCCTCAATCGCGGCGGCATACCCTTTTTCGGCAGCCTCGAGGATGGCTGGCGCGCCTGTCTCGAGACCCGCCTGGGCCAGCGCGTTATGCTGCTGCTCGGGCGTTATGCCGCCAATAGCCCGCAGAGCTTCTATGAAGGCGCGCTGAAACTGCCCTGGCAGCTCTATCTCAGCCCGGCACAAAGCATTAGCACTGCCGCCTATGTGCATGAAAGCCAAGGCGAAAACCCCAACTTCGTCGCTCTTAAACTAAAGGATGCCATCGTAGACAGCCAGAGGCAACACTGGAGCGAGCGCTCCGATGTGGAACGGCAGAACCCCGACCTGCGCGCCTTCGCCTACTGGAGCCGCGGCAAGGCCAGCGTCTACCTGGACCTCTCCGGCGAACCCCTGTTCAAAAGAGGCTACAGACTCAGCGGCGGCCAGGCACCCCTGAAGGAAACCATGGCCGCCGCCGTACTGCGCCTGGCTGGCTGGGACCGCAAGACACCGCTCATCGACCCCATGTGCGGCTCGGCCAGCCTGCTTATCGAGGCCGCCCTCTGGGCCGGAAATGTGGCCCCCGGTATCTGGCGCCAGCGCTTTGGCTTCGAACGCTGGGCCAACTTTGACGAGCTGGCACAGGAAAAAATGAGCGCCCTGCGCGGCGCCTGCCGACATAAAAGCAGCGGACAGCACCCCAGAATCACCGGCTCGGACATAGACCCCGAGGCGCTCAAGCGCGCACAGGAAAATGCGCGCTCGGCCGGACTGAGGCTGAGCTTCAGGCAAATGCCGCTTCGAGAGCTGCAGCCGGAGGGACAAAGAAGATTCCTGGTCTGCAACCCGCCATACGGCGTGCGCCTGGAAGCCGAAAACCGCCTCTTCCAGGAACTGGGCAGCGCCATACAGCGCCTGCATGGCTGGCGCTGCGCCATCCTCGCTGGAAGTCCCGCTTGCCTACGTAACATCAACCTGCCGCCTGAAAAGATCTTCAATCTGAAAAACGGCAGCATCGACTGCCAGCTGGCGGTGTACGAAGTCCCCTAAACCCTAGCAGTCCTCCCCTCTCAGCCACCGTGTCTAAAAAGCCCCCCAATGCCGAACGTATCTTTGACCTGCTTGCCGCACATATCAAACCGGTCTCAGAGCTAAACTACCGGAGCAATCTGGACCTGCTGATTGCGGTGGTCCTCTCCGCTCAGACCACCGATGTGGCGGTCAACAAGGTCACCGCCGAGCTTTGGAAGCAGTGCCGCAGTCCGCAGGACTACCTGGAGCTGGGCGAGGCCCGCCTGCAGGAGTTCTGTCGCAGCATAGGTCTTTTCCGCAACAAAACGCGCTCCATACTCGGGCTTTGCCAGATGCTGCTCGAGCGTTTTGACGGCCAGGTGCCCTCCAGCCGCGAGGAGCTTATGAGCCTGCCCGGGGTAGGGCGCAAGACCGCCAACGTGCTGCTCAATGTCGCCTTCAAGCAGCCGGTCATCGCGGTTGACACCCATGTCTTCCGGGTCTCCAACCGCAGCGGCCTGGCTCAGGGCAAAACCCCCGAGCAGGTCGAGCAGCAGCTAATGGACGTCATCCCTAAAAAGCACCTGCTGCACGCGCACCATTATCTTATCTTGCACGGCAGATACTGCTGCACGGCCAGGCAACCCAAGTGCGAATCATGCGTCATACGCCAGGAATGCCGCTATGAAAACAAAAACCTGCCC
>JAAZIY010000081.1 GCA_012800625.1 Lentisphaerota bacterium | reverse complement strand
GATTGGGCTTGCAAAGTATTTTTGCCGGCTTATAGTTTAGTATTATCGAATTAATCATTCATTAATGCTGAGTCTTGAGGGTTATATTGGCGGTTATTCAGTCCATAGAACGCGCTTTCACGCTTTTGGAGCATCTTGGCTCCTCTGATTCGGCGGGTTTGTCTTTACAGGAGCTGTCGGAGCACAGCGCTTTAAAGCCGCCCACCTGTCACAATATTCTGGGCACTCTGATTTATTTGGGCTATGTTCGTCAGGACTCTGGCAGCCGGCGCTATGCGCTCAGCGACAAGTCTTTTTTTGGTGGCGAGCGGCTTTGGCTGCAGCAGCTTGTCGAGCGCGCCTTGTCTCCCATGCAGGCTCTGGTGCGTGAATTTGCCGAGACCTTTATCCTTTGCGTTTATTATCGGGGTCAGCGCAAGACCCTGTTGGCCTTGGAGCCGCAGCAGGCCTTGCGCGTCAGCGCCAATGAAGGCGAGGACCGCAATTTTTTCAGCACCGCCACGGGCAGGATGCTGTTTGCCATGCTGCCGGATTTGGAAAGGAAGCTGTTGCAGCGCCACTGCGGCAACTGGGTCAGTCTCTGGCCCGAGCTGGCCAAGAGCGAAGCACCGGCCAAATTCTTGCAAGACATGGTTGACAGCCAGGCCTACTACTACGATAAAAGCCCGGATATTGAGGCCTTGGCGGTGCCGCTGTTTTTCGAGCCGCAAAAGGTGTCTGGAGCCATAGGTGTTTACTTTCCGCGTCTGCGCCATAAGAGTGGCGAATATGCGCATATTTTCAAACGTATGCAGGAGGCGGGCGCTGAGATTCGACGTAATGAGACTTGAGACGGGGACAAAGGGGCAGGAAAGGCAAGCCGCCAGCGTGTTTGTCTTTGCTGTGACTTGTTGTTTCAAAAACCGCTGTCTGTTTTTTAATGCGGGTAGACAAGTCACTGCGGCTGTCGTCGGTTTCCGCATATTATATCAAAGCAAAGGAGTAATGGAGATGAACGCAAGCGAGTTAAAGAGCAAGGCCAAGGCGTTGGGGGCCGACCTGGTCGGTGTGGCCTCGCGTCAGGCCTGGGAGCAGCTGCCCCGCGAGCAAAATCCGCTGTCGATTATGCCTAGTTGCCAGTCAGTGATAGTGCTGGGCAGGAAGATACTGCGCGGTGCTTTTCGCGGCGTCGAGGAGGGCACCAATTTCAGCAGTACCTACGGGCACTATGGCGCAAACTGGCATGAATTCACTTTTTTTCCGCGACTGAGCTTTAATCTGGCTTTAATATTGGAAGAGGAGGGCTACGAGGCCGTGCCCATGAGCGGCGGCACGCCGGCAGGAGAGCCGGGACAGGGCGTGGCAGACAAGCAGGGCAATGTGCGTTTGGACATTCATTTTTTGGCAGAGGCGGCAGGTCTGGGCAGCATGGGCAAGGGCGGCTTTTTTCTCAGTCCGGAATATGGGCACCGGCAGCGTCTCGCCCTTATTCTGACCGATATGCCGTTGCAGGGCGAGCAGCCCCTCAAGCTGGACTTCTGCCAGGACTGCAGAGCCTGCATTGAGGCCTGTCCTCTGGGCGCTTACAGTGAAAATCCGGATGGCAGCTATAGTTTGGACCAGGGCCTCTGCGCGGTCTGTAAAAACGGCAGTCAGCCTGGTTCTCCTTTGAGCTGTGAGCCTTGTGATCGTCTGGCGGCCTCCTGCGGCAGAGCCTGCCTGGTGGCTTTGGAGGACAAGATAGGGGAGAAATTCCAGCATGCTTTCCGCAAGCGCGCTGTCTGGCAGCGCGACATTGACGGGCGCGCAAGCGTAGTTACCTTGCAGCAGAAAGCCGCCCGGGTGGCCTCTGCGCCCGGGGCGGATGGAAGGCAGCCAGGCTGTTGCAGCTAAGCAGTTTGTTTTGACACAAAGGCACATAAGAAACACCTTAAGGAAAATAAGCATGAATGCAGAAGAGTTAAAGAGCGCGGCTAGGCGTTTTGGCGCCGACCTAATCGGCATCGCCGATGTCAAGAACCTGGCCTATTTGCCGGCCAAGGACAACCCCCTGTCCATATTTCCGCAGGCCAGCAATGTCATTGTCATTGGCCGCAAGATACCCCGCGGCTGTCTGCGCGGCGTCGAGCAGGGCAGCGAGATGGACAACTCCTTTAAACAGTTTGGTTTTTTCGCTTTGGAGGACAATCTGCTGGCGCGCACTACGTATGATGTCAATATCTGGCTGGAGAACCGCGGCTTTGAGGCAGTCCCCTTGTTTGGCTATGATTGCGAGGGCCAGCCCATAGGCGTGCCGGTGGCACCCGGCAAGCCCGAGCCTAACGTTATCTTGCAGTATCGCCTGATGGCACAGGCAGCGGGGCTGGGCGAGACCGGGCTTAGCGGTCTGTTCATTACCCCTGAGTTCGGCGTGCGCCAGCGTTTTGCCATGTTACTCACAGATGCCGAGCTGGAGTCTGACCAGCCTTTCGAGCCGCATCTCTGCCGCGACTGTAGCGCCTGCGTGCAGGCCTGCCCCTTAGGCGCCTTGAGTGCTGAGGAGACAAAGCCCTTTGGACTGCAAGGCTGTCAAAGCCAGGTGGCGGCGCGGGACAACGCGCTGTGCCGGGTCTGCAAAAATGGGGCGGTGCAGACCAACTATGGGCGTTTTGAGACGGTGGAGCGCATAGCTGCCGCCTGCGGGCGTGCCTGCCTGGTGGCCTTGGAGGAGCGCGGGCTGACCAAGGAGAAATTCAAGCATGATTTCCGGCAAGGGCCGGTTTGGCAGCGTGATCGCCTAGGCCGTATTTTAACCACCAAGTCACACTAAGGAGCAGAATATGTCCGACAAAGTTTTAACTTCCCAGATGCTCAAGCAGCTTGCCAGCCGTCTCAGTGCCGGCGAGGGCGGGGCCGAGGTTCTTGGCGTAGCCAACATAGAACGCTTTCGCAATGCGCCGGAACGCATGCATCCCAGCAATATTTTTCCGGACTGCAAATCGGTGATTTCCGTGGTGCAGCCCATCCCGCGCGGCACCTACAGAGGCATTACCGAGGGCACGCATTGGAACAATTACACCTACTATGCCTATAATCGGCTGAACACGGTGTTTCGCCCCATGCTTACCGACGAAGTATCACGCTTCATCGAAGAGCATGGCTTTGAGGCGGTGCCGGTGTATCCCGGCGTGCCGGAGATGTATCCGGTGGTTCCCGACCCTGTGCCCGGCAGGCCGCAGCCCGACGTCCAGCTGAATGTGCGCATTGCGGCGATGGCCTGCGGCCTGGGCGAGATAGGCTGGTCCAAAGTCTTTTTGCATCCGGTTTTCGGTCCGCGCGTGCGTATCGGCAATATTTTGACTGATGCGGTTTTGGAGCCTGATGCGTTGATCAAGCCCGGCACGATTTGCAAGCGCTGCATGAAGTGCGTCAGGGATTGTCCTGGCAATGCCATACCCCCCAGGAAGGGCCCCAAGATCAGCATCGACATCGAGGGGCAGCAATATGAATGGGGCGACGTCAACATGGGGCGCTGTACGGCGACGCACCACGGCATCAATTACCGGGTGTCCCCGTTCCTGAAGCGCTATTTTCCGGGTTTCAATCTGGATGTGACCCAGACGCAGATGTCTGAGGAGCTGGCCTATAAGATCACTCATTCGCTGGGGAGAGCCAGCTGGCGCGAGACGCCGGAGTTCCCCGGGCGCGCCGGCTACCCCTACATACAGCAGGTGAGCACGCATAGCGGCTATCTGGCGCTATGCGGGGCAAAAGGCTGCATCCGGGCCTGCGCCGAATTCCAGGAGAAGGATAACAATATCACCCAGAGCAAGTTCAAGACGCCGATCTTCCCAGGACCAAAATGGGAGCTGCCCCCGCCGGAAAAAGACGAGACCGGAGGCATAGTGGAAAAGAAAATGCTGCAGGAATTATACCAGGAGCCGGATTTGGACGCCGGACAGTGGTAGGATAAAAAACGCGACTCACTGTCCTTTTCATTGAAACACTAAAGCACACTAAGACACACCAAGGCGCCTTGTTGTGTCTTAGTGTCCAAAATCCTGCCAGGCCACCTTTTTGGACGGGGTCTGTTTTGGGGTTATATTATGTTTTTTCTGTGCTAAGCCTGATTATTCATCATTGAAGGTTTGTTTTTATGAAAAAGTATGTAGTGGTTGGTACCGGCGGTCGTTCCTCCATGTTTATTCGTGCGCTTTGCGGTGATTTCAAGGAGCATGGTCAATTGGTTGGCTTCTGCGACCCTAACCAGGCTCGCATGGACTATTATAACCAGTTGATTGGCGAGGAGTTCGGCCATGCTCCAGTGCCTACCTACCCCGACTATGATTTTGAGCGCATGATAGCTGAGCAGAAGCCAGACACGGTTATAGTCACCAGCATAGACCGCACGCACCACATTTATATCTGCCGCGCCATGGAGCTGGGCTGCGACGCCATCACCGAGAAGCTGATGACTACTGACGCCGAGAAGTGCCAGCAGATCATCGATTGTGTCGCCAAGACCGGGCGCGACCTGAAGGTCTGCTTCAACTACCGCTACGCCCCGCGCAATACCAAGGTGAAGGAGATTCTGAGCGAGGGCGCCATCGGCGACATTATCAGCATACACTTCGAATGGCTGCTGGACACTTCGCACGGGGCGGATTACTTTCGGCGCTGGCATCGCGACAAGCGCAATAACGGCGGTCTGCTGGTGCATAAGTCAACGCACCATTTTGACCTGGTGAACTGGTGGATTAATTCTTCCCCGGAGACGGTCTATGCCCTGGGCGACCTGCGCTTCTACGGCAAGGACAATGCCGAGGCGCGCGGCGTGAGGGAGTTCTATACGCGCTGCCGCGGCTCGGAGACCGCCGCCAAAGACCCCTTCGCGCTGAAGGTGGACCCCGATAACAAGGCTCTGATGGGCCTCTATTTCAACGCCGAGCATCTTGACGGCTACTACCGTGACCGCAGCGTGTTTTCCGACGGTATCTCTATCGAGGACACCATGTCGGTGATTGTCCGCTATCGAAACAAGGTGAATATGACTTATTCGCTGAACGCCTTCTGTCCCTGGGAGGGCTATCGCGTGGTGTTTAACGGCAATGCCGGGCGTCTGGAGTACAACGTGGTGGAGACCCCCTTCCTGGACCGCGAACAGCCCGATAACCTGGTCATACCTGGCATGCGCGAGATAGAGGACAAAAAGCAGCTGGTGCCCGAGATTATCGTACAGCAGCTCTGGGGCAAGCCCAAAGTGATCGAGTACGAGCAGGGCGACAAGAGCGGACATGGCGGCGGTGATGCCAGGCTGCTTCGAGATATCTTCGTGGGCGACCGCGAAGACAGTCTGGGACATGCCGCCGGATATCTGGACGGAGCCTACTCCTGCCTGTCAGGCATAGCAGCCAACCAGTCCATCAAAACCGGTATGCCGGTTAAAGTGTCCGACCTGGTGAAGTTTTAAGGGAGAGGCACAAAGGCAGACCGCGTCCAAAAAGTTTTTGAGCCACTAAGGCACACGAAGGGGGGAGGACACGAAGAGACACGAAGAGACACGAAGGCACACGAAGGGCTTATGCGGCGCCTGCGGCGCCGCATAAGCCGCTTGCCCGTT
>JAAZIY010000080.1 GCA_012800625.1 Lentisphaerota bacterium | reverse complement strand
GCGTCAGCGTCTGGCCCTAGCCGAGCCGTTGCTCACTGGCCTGCGGGTCATCGATACCTTCTTCCCTATCGCCAAAGGCGGCGCCGCCGCCATACCAGGCGGCTTCGGCACCGGCAAGACGATGACGCAGCAGGCTCTGGCAAAATGGGCCGAGGCGCAGATCATTATCTATATAGGCTGCGGCGAGCGCGGCAATGAAATGACCGAGGTGCTGCGGGAATTCCCCAACTTGATAGACCCGCGCACTGGACGCTCCCTGATGGAGCGCACCATATTGATCGCCAATACCTCGAATATGCCGGTGGCCGCTCGTGAAGTGAGTATCTATACCGGCATTACCCTGGCGGAATACTATCGCGATATGGGCTATGACGTGGCCGTCATGGCTGACTCCACCTCGCGCTGGGCCGAGGCGCTGCGCGAACTGTCGGGACGCCTCGAGGAGATGCCCGCCGACGAGGGCTTTCCGGCGTACCTGCCGGCAAGGCTGGCCAGCTTCTATGAACGCTCCGGCAAGGTGGAAACACAGTGCGGGGAGACCGGCTCGGTCTCGGTGATAGGCGCGGTCTCGCCGCCAGGCGGCGACTTTTCCGAACCGGTGACGCAGCATACCAGCCGCTTTATACGCTGCTTCTGGGCCTTGGACCGCGATCTGGCCAACGCTCGGCACTACCCGGCCATTAGCTGGCGCAACAGCTATAGCGAATACCTGCCGGAAACATCAGTGTGGTGGAAACGGCAAGACCGGGAATGGCAGGGAAATCGGGATTTCCTCATGGATATCCTGCAGGAAGAGGTGAATCTGCAGCGCATCGCCAAACTGGTGGGGCCGGACGCCTTGCCCGAACAGCAGAGGCTGACGCTGATGATCGCGGAAATCGTTAAAAATGCCTTTTTGCAGCAGAACTCATTCGACGACATAGATATGTATTGCTCGCCGGAAAAACAACTCTGGATGCTGCGTATGCTGGTCTCGTTTAGCAAAAAGGCGCGCGCCATCGTGAGGGCGGGAGGCTCGATCGCCGATATTAGAGAAATACCCGAGCTGGACCGGCTGAACCGGATGAAAAGCGAGATCGCAAATGATGACGCCGCCGCCATGGCAGGCCTCGAACAAAGCCTGCTGCGAGAAATGGAGAGCCTCGAGCGTAAACTGAGATGAGGGGAGCGGGGAGAGCGGGGGAGGACACGAAGAGACACGAAGAGGCACGAAGTCACACGAAGGTGCCCTTGAGTTGAGTGGTCTTATCGCTTCGATTTATAAGCAAATCATGGAGAATAAGCGCATGAAGATGCCCGGCTTGCAATACCAGGGTGTTAGCAATATAGACGGTCCGCTGCTCTTTGTTGACTCGGTCCGCAATGTGGCCTTTGATGAACTGGTTGAGATACAGACCCCCTCCGGGGAGTTGCGCGTCGGCCAGGTTCTTGATGTCAGCAGCTCGAGTGCCGTCATCCAGGTTTTTGGCGGCACCGAATCGCTGTCCAAGGCCGGCACGCGCACGCGTTTCCTCGGTTCTTCTCTGCAAATACCAGTGGGCAAGGAGATGCTGGGGCGGGTTTTTGACGGTCTGGGGCGCCCCAAGGACGGCATGCCTCCGGTTCTTTCGGCGCAACGCCGCGACGTCAACGGTTTTCCCATCAATCCCTACTCGCGCGAGTATCCCCGCGATTTTATTCAGACTGGCATTTCTGCCATTGACATTATGAATACCCTGGTGCGCGGGCAGAAGCTGCCTATCTTCTCGGGCAACGGCTTGCCTCACAACCGCATTGCGGCGCAGATCGCTCGCCAGGCCAGGCTGCTCAATGAAGATGTCGAGTTTGCCATTGTCTTTGCCGCCATGGGCGTAAAATATGACGTGGCCCGATATTTTATCGATTCCTTCGAGGAGAGCGGCGTGCTTAATAACGTGAGCATGTTTCTGAGCCTGGCCGACGATCCTTCCGCCGAGCGCCTGATTACCCCCAGGGCGGCCCTCACCCTGGCCGAGCATCTTGCCTTCGAGGAGGATATGCACGTGCTGGTGATTATCACCGATATGACCAACTACTGCGAATCCCTGCGCGAGATCGCCACCGCCCGCGGCGAAATCCCCAGCCGCAAAGGCTATCCGGGCTATCTTTACAGCGACCTGGCCTCGCTCTACGAGCGCGCCGGGCGTCTGCGCGAGGGCGAGGGCAGCATCACCCAAATGCCCATACTCACCATGCCCAGCGATGATATCTCGCATCCGGTCCCAGACTTGACCGGGTACATCACCGAGGGGCAGATCGTGCTCGACCGCGAGATGTTCCAGCGCGGGCTTTATCCGCCGGTGGCCGGGCTGCCCTCGCTGTCGCGCCTTATGAAGGACGGCATAGGCAAGGGGCGCACACGGGATGACCACCCCCGCCTGGCCTCGCAGCTTTTTGCCGCCTACTCGAAGGTGAAGGACATACGCTCCCTGGCCTCGGTGATCGGCGAGGAGGAGCTTAGCCCCACCGACAAGCTCTATATCAAGTTCGGCGAGGAGTTCGAGCACAAGGTGGTCTCGCAGGGCGAGTTTGAGAACCGCAGCATCGAGCATAGCCTCGAACTGGGCTGGGAGGTGCTGCGCATACTGCCGCGCAGCGAGCTGCTGCGGGTCAGTGAAGAGGAGCTTAAGCAGCATTTTGATCAGGCTCCGGCCTTGGCTGGGAGCGAGGAGACGCAGAGATGAGCCGTCTTAATATCGCGCCAACCAAAAGCAACCAGATGAACCTGAAGCGGGACCTGGACATGGCCAGCGAGGGCTTTACTCTGCTCGAACAGAAGCGCGAGATCCTAGTGATGGAGCTGATGCGCCTGCTTAACCAGGTGAAGCAGGTGCAGTCCGAGCTTAGCGGACGCCGTAAACAGGCCTATGCCACACTGCGAAGAGCCGTGGCGCAAAACGGGCAGGCCCAGATGCGCATGATAGCCAGCGGCATACAATACAAGCATGTCATACGTACAGGACAGAGGGTCACCGCAGGAGTGAGAACCCCGCTTATCGAGGTGCAGCAGGGACAATTCAGCGCACAGTATGGCTTCGTCGGCACTGACTCCCTGGTGGACCAGACCATGAAGGACTTCCTGGCACTGCTGGAAATCATCGGCCAGGTCGCCGAATTGGAAAATACCATCATACTGTTGGCCAGAGAACTGAAAAAAGCGCAAAGAAGAGTCAATGCCCTGGAGCATATCTTCATACCAGACTTCAAGGAAACCCTGCGATTTATAGCCGAAGTGCTCGAAGGAAAAGAGCTGGACGCGTTTTTTACCCTGAAAATGGTGAAGAAGAACTTGGAAAAACAAGTAAGACAAGCTAATTTAGGATGAACGCCGGCTTCCAGCCTATTGGCGCTAACTTAGATCGCGTCCAAAAAGGGGGGGATCGTAGCGCCTCTACGAGGCGCCGGTTTTGGTGGCACCTGCACCCCAGGCTGAAGCCTGGGGTTAAGCATGGTTAAGCGCCTACGGCGCAGGTAGATACGATGTTCTATAGTAAATTGTACTAAAGACAAAACAGCTCTTTTCTGCGGCACAATTCATCAGATAGTTCTGATTTTACCTGTAGTGTTGACCTTGGTTAGGCACCCACAAAAGCAAAATTCTCCTGAAAAACGTAAATTTCCTGCTAAAATTCCAATTTTTCTTGAGAGT
>JAAZIY010000079.1 GCA_012800625.1 Lentisphaerota bacterium | reverse complement strand
GAGACACCCCTCAAAAGCAGCGCCTCGTAGAGGCGCTACTGTGCCCCCCCTTTTTGGACGGGGTGTACCTTAGTGTCCTCCTCCTTCGTATGCCTTTGTGGTTAATGGGCTTTTTGCACGCGGTCTGCCTTCGTGGTTCAACGGCTTTATAAACGTGATTTATTTAGGAGCATTGCCAACACATGAAAATTGCTTTACTGCCATTTTATTTGGAGCTTTATGACCAGGTCAAGCCCGAAATCAGGGACAAGATGCAGGCTTTTGCCCAGCAGGTCTGCGAGCAACTCCGCGGCCTAGGTTTTGAAGTCAAGCTGGCACCGATTTGCCGTGTCGAGTCAGAGTTCATTGCCGCTGTGGAATCTATAGAGCAAGAGCAGTGCCGGGTTATCTGCACTTTGCACCTGGCCTACTCTCCATCACTGGAGTCTGCTGCGGTGCTGGCAAAAAGCAAACTACCCTTGGTTTTGCTTGATACCAGCCCCAGCGCCAAGTTTGACGAACGCCAGCCTGATGCCATTATGCTCAATCACGGCATACATGGCGTTCAAGACCTCTGCAACCTTTTGTTGCGTCATGACAAGCCCTTTTTGCTGCTAGCCGGACATTGGCAAAGCCCGGAATTCTTGCAGGAAGCACGCAAGAGCATCCTGGCTGCCGGCATGCAGAGCAGGCTCTGCGGCATGCGTATAGGCAATGTAGGCGGCCAATTCGAGGGCATGGGGGACTTCCAGTTTGAGGCAGGCAGCTTCGGCCTGCAATTGTGCTCTTACCAGGAACAAGCCGAGCCAAGCGAAAGCGAAATTGAGGCGGAAATAGCTGCAGACCTGCAAAGATATCAGCCTAGTGACAGCCTGAACCGCGAAGCGCTGCGGCGCAGTGTCAAGGCCGGTCTGAAGCTGCGCCGCTGGCTGGAGAGCGAAAAGCTGGAGGCCTTCACGGTTTGCTTCCCGGGAATCACCAAGAGCCAGGGCTGGGACACTGTGCCTTTCCTGGAATGCTCCAAAGCCATGTCCCGAGGGCTGGGATATGCCGGAGAAGGCGACCTGCTCACTGCCGGGGTCAATCGCTGCCTGGCCGAAGTCTTTCCAGAAACCTCGTTCAGCGAGATGTTTTGCCCGGACTGGCAGGGGCAGCGTATTTTCACCAGCCACATGGCTGAGATCAATACCAGCCTCTGTGTGGAAAAAGCCCTCTTGCATGAAATGCAATACGGCTATAGTGATACGTGCAACCCAGTTATTGCCACTGGCTGTTTCAAGCCAGGCCAAGCCCTGATAGTGAATCTGGCGCCGGGAGCACAAGGGCAATTCAGCCTTATCGCCGCAGAAGTAGAATTCCTGCCGGAAGAAAATCCAGGTAACCCTACTGCAAATCGTGGCTGGTTTAGGCCGCTTAATGCCACAGTAGAAGAGTTCCTCTGCCGTTATAGTGAGATAGGCGGAACCCATCACCTGGCCCTATGCTACGGGGGCGAGCCGGAAATCATGCAAAAATGGGCCAAGCTAATGAAATGGAAATATAATAAAATATAACCAAGCTATACCACAGGAATAATATAAATCAGCAAGAAGCATTAATGACCCACTAAGACGAAAACGACTTGGTGGGCCTTCGTGCCCCTTAGTGTCTCTTCGTGTCCCCCTCCCCTTTATGTGTCTTTGTGATTCAAAGGCTCTTTGGACAGGGGTTATTTTTGACAAAACAGCAGACGAAAGCACAGCTTATATGTCCCCAGGGACTCTTATGACTTTTAGGGCAAGTCATGGCCAGTCCAAGACTTCTTATGATAGTGATTTTGACACATTGCCATACGTTTTTAGCGTGATATTTTGAGAGTTGGACATCTTGGTCCCGGCTTTGTCATCACGGAAAAAGGAGTGTGCCATGTTGAAGTCTCACAAGTTTACGCTGGTTGTCTGCCTGCAATTTTGTTTGCTGTTTCAAGCTCTTGCACGGGTATACTATGTCAGCCCGGCAGGCTCTTCGCATAATGACGCCTTAAGCTGGGGAGGCGCCCTGGACTCGGTGCAGGGCGCCATAGACCGGGCTGGGCCGGGGGACCAGGTTTGGGTGGCCGGCGGCAGCTATCAGCCTGCCGAACAAGCAGAGCGGCCCGGCACCCTCAACCCCCTGGCCAACTCTTTTGTGCTCAAGGACGGAGTCAGCCTATACGGCGGGTTCCAGGGTGATGAAAGCCGCCTGGAGGACAGAAGTCGTGCCGACTTGGACGGTAACGGCCTGGTCGAGGCCTGGGAGTTTGTTAATCCCAGCCTGCTTTGCGCAGCCTCCCTGCACCCCGGAACCGTGCTTTACGGCGGCACGCAGGACTTTACACAGCTCACGGTGATAGACGGCTTCAGCCTCTGCCAAGGCCTGGCAGATGGCGGCGGCGCGGCAGGCGAGGGCGGCGGCGCACTGCTGCCGGGTAATTGCGTGCTGCAAAATTGCCGGGTTTTTGATAATCTGGCACG
>JAAZIY010000507.1 GCA_012800625.1 Lentisphaerota bacterium | reverse complement strand
ATTTTCATACTATTTCACCGAGTCGTCTGCTTTATCCGGCTCCATTTTCCCAATAAACCAAAACGGGGCTGCTGCTTATGCGGCGCCTGCGGCATCGCATAAGCCCTTCGTGTCTCTTTGTGCCCCTTAGTGTCCAATACCGGTTTCTCTTTTAATCTATTTTTTCCCAGCATTGTTTAGCGGCGGCACTATAAATCGCATCCATGACTTTATTTCTCAAGGCTGCCTCTTTAGCGCTAACCAGGTCTGCTTCTTTGCCATTGATGGCATCCAGAAACAGCTCTAGGGCATGCGGCAATGCCTCTGGCAATTGCAGCCAGGGTTCATTGCCCTCGGCGCCAGGCAAGTTTTCGCATTTCAGGTAAAGTTGGTTATCCAGAACAAAGGCATGGCCCTCAGTAGCGCTGAGCATAAATGGCATGGGGTTTGCCAAATCCACCCATGAGGCGGCTATGCTGGCCAGGCAGCCATCGGCGTAACAAAGCATGGCTTCGCCCAGTTCATCACAGCCAGGATAGCGAGCCATCGGCCTGGCTAACTGTGCAGTGACACTGTCCGGCAGTCCATAAAGCCAGAGCAGCAGGTCCAGGGCATGGGTACCCAGGTCGCCAAAGGCTCCGCAGCCGGCCTGTTTGGGTTTGGCCATCCAGCTCCATTCGTCTTCAAAATATCCGCGAAACAAACCGGAGTGGCAGTTGCTCAAGCGTATGCGGGTTATTTTGCCAAAGCTGCCCTCTGCGATATGCTGCTTCAGAAAACGGTAGATTGGATTTCCCCGCATAAAGTAGCCGGTCTGAAAAATCAGGCCTGACTTGCTGATTTGTCCGGCCAGGGCCTCTGCTTCGACGCCATTCATGGCCAGCGGCTTCTCGACAAAAAGATGCTTGCCGGCCTGCACGCTGCAACTTATCAGCTCGGCGTGCCGATTGGTCTCCGAACAGATGATTGCCGCCTCGATTTTTGGGTCTTGCAGGACTTCTTCGAGCCTGCTGTTGCTTTGGCAGTTCAGGCTGGCGGCATTTTTTGCCGCTCTTTGCGGATCATGGTCCCATACCCAGGCGACTTGGCAATCCTGGCGTTGTTTCAAAATACGGATAAAATTCGGCGTATGTATATGAGCCGCTCCCAATAATGCTATGTTTTTCATTGCTCTCCTTTTGACTATCTATGCGCTGGTTTTGTGTCAGCTTTTTCCGGTTCGGGCGAGGACAACTTGCTGTGCCTCTGTGTGACTTCGTGTCCAAAAATCTTGTTACTGCAAGAGATCGGCCAATTCCATGCCTTTGCGTCCAGCCTCATAGACAGCTCGAATTTCTTTGCTGCTCAAGGCCCTGGACCACAAGGCAAGATCATCTATGTCTCCCCTGAATGGGAACTTATATTTTCCGCTTCCATCCTGTCCCAGATGCCAGGGCATGCCGCTGTGTAGCACGGCGTCCTCAGCCCGGTCGCACAGCCAGTACAGGTGCCCGTCATCACGGCCCTGATACATATATGCCACTCCTTCGTCGCTGAAAGTTACGGCATAAAAACTCCAAGAGTCATATTCAACATCGAAAGGCCCCATGTCAATGCGAGGAATTTCGCCGCTGCGAGCATAATTAAGACATACGCCGGGGAGACTGGCACTTTCCATCTTGCGAGCCGAAGTCAAAATAAAACCGGGTTTTTTTCCGTCACGCCAATCCTTGTTGCCAATTATGACCGGGTCTCCGCCGGGCGGATTTGCTGCAACTCGCACCCAGAGACAGAATGTCAGCGCGGGCTTGTCAGGCTCGGCAAATTGTTCACTGCCCTGCAAGATCATGCCCCCAGGATTGTCCTCACTGCCGTCGATGCGCAGAAAACCCCCTGCAAAGGCACCCGGGCCAGAGCCGGAGCTGGTCTTGGCACCGTAGATTTTGGCGCTGATTTTATTTTCCAACAAGTTTTCCGGCTGTTTTTCAGAAAAATTGAAATATGCCTCGAGGCCATCTTTAAGCGACAGCTTATTTTCTTTGGCTATGATATTGCATCTAGGGCGCCCGTCCAGGTTCAATTTTTCACTATAGAGGTTGAAATGCTGTAAAGCTGTGGCGGCGGCATCGAAATTGTATGAAATACCGGGGATTCTGCCATTTTGCACTTGTTTGCCGCAAATCAGCATGGGTACCGTGGTGGCATGCCCGCCCCACATACCGTGGCTCTTGCCATAACCGCCATGATCCCCAACTATGACTATAAGCCAATCCTCAGAACTGAAGCTGGCTCTTTGCTCTATGGCTGTCAGCAGCTGGCCAACAATTTTAT
>JAAZIY010000506.1 GCA_012800625.1 Lentisphaerota bacterium | reverse complement strand
GCTATTCCACAGTCCCAGTTTTCTATGCATGCCGAAGAAGTCTCTGGTTTGCACCAGGTATGTTTGTATATATCCTTTTACCCAGCGTGAGCGTTGTGCGATCCAGTATGGCAGCACGTGGCAGGCCTGTTCCCAGGTGGTCGAGTCCACGATGCGCGTGCGCCATCCTGCCACGAAGAGTCTCAGACCCAGGTCGCAGTCTTCGGTGACGTTATATTCATCCCATGCTCCGACCTGTCTGAGTATGGGCAACTTAAAGTGATTTGAGGTTCCTCCCAGCGGTATTGGTGCCTGCAGCAGGTCCAGTCCTGGTAGGCATAGTCCGAACCAGTTGGCATATTCTGCCATGAAGCATCTGGTGAGGAAATTCCAATCCGGGTTATAATAGCTTAGTTTGCACTGCACGCAGGCTACTTCTTCGGGCGACTCGGCGAAAGCCCAGACTGCTTTTTTCAGCTGATCGGCTTCGGGTTTGTCTTCGGCGTCATAGATAACCAGGTAGTCTGCCTCTCCCCATTCTATGCCGATATTGCAGGCTTTGGGTTTGGTGCGCGGTTCCGACTTGGGAATGATTACTTGTTGGAATGGTGCTTTCAGGTTGAGTTGGTCTGCCACCGAGCGGGTTTCCTCGTCATCCTCCTCGATTAGCAGGCGTATATCCAGTTTATCCTTGGGGTAGTCCAGTTTTGACAGGCTGTCGATGAGTTCGGGCAGCACCGCTCCTTCCTTATACATAGGCAGGATGACCATATAGCTGGGCCATTCCTTGCCATTGGGCGGGCGGGCGAGCTGTTCGGCGCTGAATTTCATTTCCGGCGAGTAGCGCAGCGACAGTCCGATAAGGAAGAGCCGGTGCAGCATGGCCAGCAGATAGAATACAGTCAGGGCCAAATTGATCAGCAGGAGTTCCTGGCGCCAATTGAGCAAGGCCCAGAGGAGCAGCAGGGCGATGAATCCCAGCAGTGCCCGGCGCTGCCAGGGGCAGAGAACCAGGGTGGCCTGCGGGAAGCCGCGCGGGTTCAATATGTCCCCGGTCAGGTTGCCGCTGAGCTTATACTTTTTCTGCATCTGTTTCTACCTTCGTGTGTCTTCGTGTGCCTTGGTGTGTCTTCGTGTCCATAATTTTATTTGTTTTTCTGCAGTGCCATGCGCATCTGTCTGTTCATCCATTCCCGTCCTTTGGCGTTTATGGAGCGATGTTGCAGGCCTTGGCTCTGCGTCCATGCCAGGATGTTTTGCTCTTCCATGATACTTTGCGAATACAGGTCGGCCACGGGTATTTTCATATCCAGGGCCATTTCTTTGCTCAGCAGTGCGCTTTGTCTGGCCAGTTCATGGCTGATGCCGCTTAATTCCGGCAGGGTTACGATGACTGGGGTTATTTCGGCGTCCAGGCAAACCTGGCACATATAGAGCAGTTGTTTGCTCCAGCTGAGGGCGTCGTATCCGGCGCGCAGCTCGGCCTCTCCCAGGTTTATCATTGCCATGTGTGGTTTTTGCTCCAGCATTTTATGCAGTGCGGCCAGGCTGGGTATTTGCGCCTCGGCTCCGGGCAGCTCTTCCAGGCTGATGCGCATGAAGCGTATTTTTTTCTGGTTTTTGGCGGTTTTTTGACGGCGCCGTTTTCCTGCTGTCTCGTCCTGGCTCTGTGTATTTCCCAAGTTGTCATCAAACAAGGCTACTTTTATAGTTTCGCTGTCTGCGCTGCGGTTTTCTATTTTCATTTCCGCCAGCGGTTTGCAGCGCAGCACTGCGATTTTGCCCTGTTCGAGTATATATTTGCCGTTAAAGCTGATTTCGCCCTTGAAGTTTTGCGGTTTGAGCAGGGCGATTTCCAGTTTTTTGGCCACTGCTATTCCTCCGATTTCGGCGCTGATGCTCATTGTACGGCATTTGTCCGGCAGTTCTAGCTTCAGGTTCAGCAGTTCCTTGTACTGGTCGGTGATGATTATATTTGCCAGCATTGCGCCATTATCGTCGTAGTATTGGCCGCGCAGTTTCCAGTGTGGCTGCAGCTCTTTGGGCAGCTCATTATGCCAGGGGGCGGCCAGCTGCAGCTCTAGTGCTTCGGAGGCGGCCAGGAAGCGGCTGATTTGCTGTAGTTGCAGGCGTATGTGCAGCGGTCTGGCCAAGGGCCACTGCGGCAGGGCGGCGAAGCTTTGGCTTTGTTCATTGTGCCGCCATTCCAGCTGCATGCCTTTAGCAGCCGGCAGGAGCAGCTCGCCCTGTTCGGGCAGCTCTTGTTTTTCGCCGGCGGCATCGATATAGTAGCCGGTTCCTTCTGGCGGGTCGCCGGCTTCGGTTTTGCGGCAATATGCCAGATACTGGTCGGTTTCGAGGAAATGGAAGACCGCGTCGGTTTTCCAGGTTTTTATATACTCCGCCAGTTTTTCGTTGGTTTTTGGCAGTCTTGTATACTCTGGCTGCTGCGGTTTTTGCAGATTTGGCTGGCATTCCTGCAGTCCGCCGGCCACCTGTCTGAATATTCGCAGTCGCGGCAGGTTTTGTCCCATTTCCTGCACTGCGATAAACTGCAGGCGGAAGACTCCGGCGGGCAGGCTAAGCAGTTCTGGCTCGCAGTGCCAGCCGCAGAGCGCCTCTCCGTCCAGATACACTGCCCAGGGGGTTTCCTCCTGCGAGCATGAGAAGAGGTATTCGCCGGCCTGGCTTTCATCCAGCAGCAGGTCGGCCTGCCAGTGCCAGTAGGCCGAGAGGCGGTTTTTTTCGCTCAGTGTCGGGCGTTCGGTGATTTCGGGTTCCTGTGCAAATGACTTTGCCCAGCCTTGGGTTTGGCGGCGCTGCTGGAAGACGTACTCGAAGAGGCGGCGCATCTCGTCTTCTTCGAAGGCGCAGGTGGTCAGGTTCATGACGCTGCGGCGCAGCTGCACCAGGTCGGCCCTGGCGGCGGACAAAAAAATAGCCGCAAAGACGGCACAAAGCGATTTCACCAGTATTGTATGAGAGATGCGGGTTTTATTCATAAGCCTAGGGTAGACCGTGTTCAAAAAGCCTTTGAACCACAAAGGCACACGAAGGGGGAGGACACTAAGGGGCACGAAGAGACACGAAGGCACACTAAGGGCTTATGCGGCGCCTGTGGCGCCGCATAAGCCGCTTGCCCGTTTTGGTTT
>JAAZIY010000505.1 GCA_012800625.1 Lentisphaerota bacterium | reverse complement strand
CGGCTAAAGCCGGCGGAGAACAACGCCAGCTAAAGCCGGCGGAGAACAACACTTTTCAGGCTTAAGTTAGCGCCAATAGGACTGCTGCCGGTGCTTGCGCTAGGCGTTGCTGGGCGGTTTTTCTTCGGCGGGCTCCGAGTAATGCGGCAGGCTGATAATTTCTTCGCAGCCGCCCTCGTTTTGGTATCTAATATGCTCCAGCGCCCTGCCCTGCTGGTCCCAAGAGCGCAGGGTGAAGCCCAGGGCGTCGGCGTCCACGCGGAAACAGCTGGCCTGCACTGCGCGTACTCCTGGACCGGCGACGGTAAGCACAGGGTATTTGTAATTGCGCCCGTCCTTTATGGGCTGCCCTGGACGCGCCGCCGCCGCGATCTTGTCAGTGCCAGGGATGCTGCGCATATAGTTATGCACATGTCCGGCGAACCACATATTGATATCATGCTGCGGTTTTAGTCCGGCAAAGCAGGGGTCAGTCATGCCTTGCAAGAACCTGGTGATGGCCTTGTATCTGTCACTATGCGAGTAGGCCGCGCCGTGACAGAGCACAATGCGGCGCCTGGCGCTGGTCCATTTGTCGTCGCGCAGAGCCTGCTTGAACCAGCTAATATGCTGCTCATAGAAAAGCTCATCGAGATTCCACTGACAGTAGGTGTGCCCGGGGGTTTTGGAGCTTTTATCCTCCCAGGCGTCCAGGATAAGAAAGGCGGTGTCGCCGTAGCGCATGAGGTCATAGCTAGTGTCGATATTGCTGGCGAAGTAGTCCAGGAAGCGGTCGCCATGCTGTCCGCGCATCTCGTGATTGCCGCGCACATAGATGATGGGCTTGCCTGCCGCTCCATGTTCGCAGAGCTGAGTGAAGGGTCCTTCAATTAACGCCTCAGGCAGGAAGGCGCTATTGACATCGCCGCCGAGGACGAAAAAGTCGCAGGTTTGCGCCTCGGCGGCTTTTAGCATCTGCTCCAGAATTTGCTTTTGTTTTTGCGCCTCGAATTGCAGGTCGGCAGTAAAGAAGAAGGAGTAATTCGCGCATTTATCGTCTGGCGCTTTGAAGCTATGAATTGAGCTAATGGTCTGCGGCAGATATTTTGAGGGGTGCAGGGCGACAATCTGATATTCGTAGAGTCCGCCGGGCTGCAGGCTCTCCAGCTTGATTTTGTGATAGATGCGTCTGAGGCACTGGCCTTGGCGCTGATTCCAGACCTGTTTCCACTGTTCTGTGCCCTTCAAGCGATACTGCACTGCGCAGCCCAGCTCTGTATTGCAGGTAAAGCTGACGCTCATAAGCCCTATATCCGGGTTGCTCAGCCAGGGTCCGGCGCTGATTTCAGGCTCTGGCGCTGGTATGGGCGGGCAGTATCCACAGGCGAAGTACCAGGAATTTTTCCCTCTCTTCACCCTTACAGCCAGCAGGTGCTCTCCTTTTTCCACAAAAAACTCGATGCGATGGTTTTCCGGGAAAATATAGTTTTGCCCATTTCCCTGTTTATAAGTTGACTTGAGTAGTTTGCCGTCGCAATAGGCCTCGAAATAGTTGTCGCAGCCTATGCCCAGCAGTGCATTGGTATCCTGTTCCCGTTTGATGCTGGCATACAGCACGGCTTCGGACTGCTCAGGAATAGGCTCGCTGTCACAGAAGTAGTCCAGGTTGATGCAGGCGTCCAGCGCAAAGTCAATGCCGGGCTGTCGTTTGTGCTGCCAGCCCTCAGCCGGAGTCCCTTCGCAAAAAGTCCAATTCCCGGCCCAAACACTGACCAGGTCCAATTTGTTGTTATTCATCAAAATCCCACAATCTCAAAAGAATTTTCAGCTGTTATAAGTGCCCTGTAAGCACTTCGTGTACCTTCGTGTGCCTTAGATCCCGTCCAAAAAGGTGGTCCGGCAGGATTTTGGCCACGAAGACACACTAAAACACACAAAGATACACCAAGTCGTCTTCATCTAAAATTAGATTTTTAGTAGAAAACTTGCATTTTTATGCAGTTACATCGAGTTTTTCTGCTTTGTCCGGCTCTCTTTTGCCAACAAACCAAAACGGGCAAGCGGCTTATGCGTCGCCGCAGGCGACGCATAAGCCCTTAGTGTGCCTTTGTGTCCCTTCGTGTCCCTTAGTGTCCTCCCCCCCTTCGTGTCCTCCCCTTGACATCCTCCCCTTCACCTCCAGCATCTAGGCATTTTTTCTATTTTTGAAGAACTCCTGCATTAACACTTGCAGTTGCAGTCTAAATTTCTGTGAGGTAAAGTTATGGTCGGCTCCCTCCAAGTAGCGTATTTCGAGGGGCAATTTTTCCTTTTCGGCATATTCGGCAAAATATTTTTCAGCGCTTTTGGCGTCGGGGTCGGCAGTGCCATAGAGCATGAGCACTGGCAGGTTAGCGCGCAGATTTTTCAGATGTGACTGCGGCGCGGCATTTTGCTGCAGCCGGCTTTCACTTTGGGCGGCTTTGGCACTGCGTGCGCTAAAGTCGGGCTTTTCATCTTTTTTATCGACCCCGCCCTCTTTTTGCTCCTTTCCCTTTTTTTTCAGCAGAGGGGAGAAAAGCACGCGGAAAACTTGCGCCAGGCGCAGGTCGCCGGCCAGCAGGCGTTTCCAGGTCTCTTTGCGCAGCGCTTTTTGCCAATAGACGCGAAGCAGATAGGCAAAGCGGTTCAGGTCTCGCGAGAAGCTGTCGCCGTCGGAGAAAGGATATACTGAGAGCAGGAGCAGCGATTTTGCCTCCGGCAAGCGTTTCAGTGCGCCGATAACAACATTTCCTCCGGAGCAAAGTCCCAGGTAGTGCAGGTTTTCGCTGTTCAGGTGTTTTTTCATCGCTTTGCCTGCTGCCTCGAGGTTATCTGCCATAGAAAGCAGGCTGCTTTGCAGGCCTTCGCCGTCGCTTTCGCCGCGTCCGGCATAATCGAAGCGTAGAGCTGCATAGCCATTTTTAGCCAGGTTGCGCGCCAGGTCTGTAAGTAGTCCTGCTGGTCCGCAGCGCGTGCCGCTCCAGCCATGCGAGCAGATCACTGCGCCGCAGGCTTCCTGGTTGAGCGGCAGGCTGAGTATGCCGCGCAGCTGCAAGTCGCCGCAGGAGAAGGAAAACGGCTCTTCGCTGATTGCGTCCTCTAAAATGATGCGGTTTTCTATAGGCATATCAATACAAGGCGCCGGTTTTACGGCTTGTCTTGGTGAATCTGGCAGCTTGCCGAGCACGAAAAAACTCCGCCTAGCCACTGCCGAGTCAATTGGCGGGATAATGCTCCTGCAGGAATTTCTGCTGTATAGGCAGAGCAAAACGTGCTGGGGCACCGTCGCGCAGCACGAAGTTATGGTCACCGTTAGGCACAAGGACATAGCGGTATTTTTTGTTATGCGCTTTCAGTTTTTTGCAAAGGTCCTCGTGGCTGAGATGAAAGACGCTGCCTTCGTAGCCGCCACCCATAAAGAGCAACAGAGGTGCCTGTATTCCTTCAACGTGATGCAGAAGACTGCGTTTTTGCAAACCGCGCAGTTGTTTTTTCACTGGTTGGTTGCAATAGTCCTCCCAGGAAAGCCAGTTGTTAGCTCCGCGCCGCATTCGGTCCCAGTAGTAGCGCTGCGGGTTCACCAGCCAGGCGTCATAGCTAACTGCAGCCTTGGCGGCTTCGCCCATTCTCGCCACCGCCAGCAGGCTGACCCCGGCGCCAAAACTATGCCCCAGCATGGCGAATTCATCTTTTCTGACATAGGGCAGCTTCCAGGCGGCGTCCAGCATGGCCAGGCAATCGTCCACCTCGCCGTCTAGATTCTCGATCTCGCCGTCGCAGACCAGCTCTTTGCCGTTGATCGGTATCTGCATCTGGAAGAGCGGTTCGCCACGCAATGCTGGTGCAGCCACGATGTATCCCTTGCGCACCAGGTGCTGCGCCAGCCAGGCGCAGAAGCTGTTAGGCAAGCCGAATGCCGCGCCGTGCCCGTAGAGAATCAGCGGGTATTTTTGTCCGGGGGTCTTTTTGCGAGGCGCCAGCAACAGTCCGTATTGACGCAGGTTATTGACTTGCCAGGATACCACCTGCATCTGCACATCGTCGAAATTCGGCAGCTTTAATTCACTTAAAAAGCTGAACTCGGCTTTGGGTGCAGCCCCATAGCTAAGCGGCGGCAGAGGCTGCAAATTATCGAGCAAAGTCATGCCCTGGTGCCATTTTTCGCGCGCCGCCTCCTGTTTATTTTGCGAGTGCAGGAGGCGCCCGTCAAACCACTGCTGCAAGGCTGCCTCTACATTAAGCTCTTGCAGCAGAGGATCTTTCAGAGCCATGACCAGGGCTTGCTCGACACTGTCGGAAATGCCGTATTCCCAGGACAGACGCTCGAGGCCGGGGCGCTGTGTATCTCCGCCATAGAGCAAGAAGCAGCCAAGAAGCAAAACGGCGATGAGTAGATTTTTAGTCGTCATGGTGTTTTTGCCAGGATAAAAGCGCCAACGTATTACTTTGGTGTACCTTAGACCGCGTCCAGAAAGGTCATAACGCCGAAAGGCCGTTAGTGGCGCCCCTACAGGGCGCCGGATTCGGG
>JAAZIY010000504.1 GCA_012800625.1 Lentisphaerota bacterium | reverse complement strand
CCCTGGGCTTTATTAGGTTGCCCCTTCGGGGCACCATGTGACAGATTCTCAAGAAAAAGTTAAAATTTCAGCAGGAAATTTGCGTTTTTCATGCGATCTCATCGATTTTTTCTGTTTTGTCCGGCCCCTTTTTCCAACAAACCAAAACGGGCAAGCGGCTTATGAGGCGCCGCAGGCGCCGCATAAGCCCTTCGTGTGCCTTCGTGTCTCTTCGTGCCCCTTAGTGTCCTCCCCCTTCGTGTGCCTTCGTGTCCAATTGGCTTTTTGGACGGGGTCTATCTTAGCCTGTCTGGTTTTGCCGCTCCCTCAAAAGCCCAGCTCTTTGATTTTAGCGACCGCGGCGGCGACAAAGCGGTCTCCGGCATCCGGCTTGAAATGATTTCTGCTGCATTCGTAGCCCAGCTGGGCATATTCTTCCTGTAGTGGCAGATAGCCTTGATAGCCACCGCTGATTGAGACCAGGATGGCATTGTCTACCTGCGCCTGTAGCTTTCGCCCTATGGAGCTAAGGCATTCAAAGGGCATTGCTACCAGGACATGGTCGCCGAATTTAACTATCTGCAAGGGCAGCTCCACCTCGTTTTCCGGATATCTTAAGAGCTGTAGCATATCGGAGCTGGCCGTGACAAATTCAGGCATAAGGGTTTCGCTTTGCCTAGCTTGTTTTAGAAGCTCCTCATATTCCAGCTGAAAACCCTTTCTGTCTACTTCGAGGCGCAGACGCATGGGCAGCGTCACATATTCGGCCTGCAGACTGAAATCGGCTATTTTCCGGAAGCGTCTTTCATTGAGTCTAATGGAGCGCGCCATGATCTCGCCCAGGTCTTGGCGGCTCTGCCCTTGCCGCTGCATGGGGACCACATCTCCGGCGGCGCCCAGCATAAAGAAGGCCGGGCAGCCAAAGAGTTCTTCCACCGAGCGGCGAAAATGATAGGGATAGTCGCCGGAGATATACTCCGAGCCTAGGGAGCCGCCGGTGACCGGATGGCAACTGAAGCGGGTTAAAATTGCCAGGGTCTCATCCTCATGGCGAAAACGCCAGACCGACATATTGTCATCCCAGTTTTGGAAATGATATTCATCGGGGTTCTTCGGATAGGTATAGTTAGTGCTCACCAGCTTGTCGCTTTTATTAATGGTGCGCCGATTGAAGGCGACTGCCGGCAGGGGAATGACTACATATTCGACACTGGCATTGCGCAGGCTGGCCAGCGCCTCCTCGGCGGCCTCCTGCATGTTTTGCAAGAGGGAATCCAGGAACTCCTGGTCTCCGCGATATATTCCCAGTTCCATCTCGCCGCCGGGCACGGTGACGCCAATATTTTCAGCCGCCGGCGCGAAGTGTGTGTGTGAGCAGCAAATAAGTATATTCGGGAAACCGACGTCGCAGGCCTGGGCTATCTTTTTGTAGGCCTGAGCGCAGTCCAGGCGGTCCATGCCTATGCAGTCAATAGTGAAAATGAGCCAGCGTTGCTTGCCCTGGGCTAGCGCCATGCAGGACAGTTCCACCGGGTCTTCAACCTTGTTGCTGCGATAATTTCTGGCGCCGTAGCCATGCAGGCAAACTTCGCGAGCAGGCAAAAGGCTACGTTTGGAACAAGCTACTTGCAACATTTCAGCCTCCTTTATTTTCAGGCGGTCAAGCCAGATACAAACACAAGCTAATAAGCCCAGTCCAAAATCCGATCCCGGAGAAGCTCCGCAGAGGCGACACAAATGAACCTGGGCCGCAATGCCCCTTTTAACTTGCTGTGCTTTAGTGCCCAGAATCCTGCCAAGCCGGCTTTTTGGATGCGGTCTGCTTAGCGGATGTTCAGATTCAGCTTGTTGCTCATGCCGAACTCGGCGCTGTTGCGCCAGCGGAACTGCTCGGCGGGCAGCTCATCGGGGAAGGTCTTAAAAAGCTCGTGGTATCTTTCCCTGAATTTCAAGGAGTTTTTGGCGATATTGCTCTGGTATTGGACATCTCCGACGGCGTTGGTGGTCATGCCTTCGAAGTGATACATTTCGACTAGCGGCGTATAGGCCACTTCCCAGCCTGCCAGCCTGGTGCGCAGGCAGAGGTCCAGGTCCTCGTACTGCACCGGGTGGAAGCTTTCATCGAGATATCCCACTTCGTCACGCAGGTCGGTGCGCATCATCCAGCAGGCACTGATCAGCCCCCAGGCTGGCCAGAAGGCCTGGTATGCCGGGTCTTGGCGCTCTTCGCCGCGTCCCCGGAAGGCCACTCTTCCCAGCGGGCTGATGACTACCCCGGCGCATTGTATGGGGTGCGGCTCGTAAGGATAGATCATCTTGCCCCCCAGGATGCGCAGCTTGGGATGTTCGTCAAAGCAGGTGATGAAACGCGCCAGCCAATCGCGCGAGCAGACGGCGGCATCGTTGTCCATAAACACCGTATATCTGGAGCTGACTTTTTCCCAGGCCTGGTTTCTAGCCAGCGAGCAACCCAGGTTTTCACTGTTGCGCCAGCTGTGCACCTTGATGCCAGCCTGGTTATAAATTTTGCTGTACTGCTTGAACAAGGCAGGGGTATTGTCGCTGGAGGCATTGTCAACCAGAAAAATCTCCCAGGGCTTGGTTGCTGCCGCCAGAATGCTGTCAAGCGCATATTTAGTATATTCTTCTCCGTTGTGAGCAAGTATGACAACGGCGACATCACAGAAACTCATTCGCTGAAACCCCTATGAATTGAAGGCAAATTGCTGAATTCCTCAAAATAAACTGAAGAGGCGCTGAAAAAGCCAAATCGCTGAGAAGCCGCGATTTCAGCGCCAGACAATAAACCTTTCTAATATAAATGAGTATAGATAAATAGCAAACCCGCACGCGAAGTTTGACACTGCCGCGTCTTGGCTTTTTGACTGGTAAAACCGCTTTGCGGGATTATCTTAGACCGCGTCCAAAAAGCCTACCTGACAGGATTTTGGACACTAAGGCACACTAAGGCACACTAAGACACACTAAGGCGCAGCCAGTTTTTTGAGCTTTTGCTTTTGGGCGGGTTTATCTTAATGCCCCGCTAATTCACCATTTTCCTCTTTATTTTCAGATGCCAGATACGCCATCAGCACAGCCAGCGCGTCCTCGCGAGTTTGGCCCGCAGCCCATAGACCGTATACTGACCGAGCTGGGGCTTGGCAATCACGACTTGGTTGCGGCCTCCAGCGAGCAGATCACCCACAAGATGGTCTCCAAAGCCAGGCGTGGACGCTGGCTGAGCATGAAGGTGCGCTGCAAGATCATGCGCGCCTTGAATAAGCTTAGCGCCGCAGACTACAAGGTAAAAGAGCTCTTCAACTACTGAAAAGCCGCTCTCTGCTACCTTGCCTCGATTTCGGGTTGAAATCTGCCGCAGAGCTTCTATATTATTCAAATACACGTAACCCCGTGGTGTAATGGTAGCACAACTGGTTTTGGTCCAGTTAGCCTAGGTTCGAGTCCTGGCGGGGTTGCCAATTTTATATAGAGTCTTTTTGGCGAATAACCAGGACTCCCAAATATGCCACACTCCGCAAATCAAGGCTCGATTCAGAGCTGCCCTGCGCCGATTTTATATTTGCTCAGCCGATATCCGCTCTGGAGCGAGACCTTTATACGTCAGGATATGAGGCTGTTGCGCACTGAGCTGCCTGAGAGTTGCTTTATGGCTCTGTTTGCTGGCGACTGCCCGATGCAGCCGGACTGGCCGCAGGTGCAAATATTATGTAATAAGACCAGAGGCCAAAGCTTTGCCAAAGTCAGCCGCAATAAGCTGCGACGCCTTATACCCGGCGCTCTACAGGCGCGTCTGGTGCTTTTCAAGTATAGGAGAACCCTGCGTGAGTTGAGCAGGCAAGCCCGACTTCAGCAAGTCAGGCACATACACGCTGAATTTGCCGATTTGGCCGCCTTTTTGGGTATGCACGCGGCTCGCCGGCTGGGCCTGGGTTTTAGTTTCGGCGTGCACGCCGCCGATGTCTACGCCAACCAATATTCCCTCTCCGCACTGGTGCAGGGCGCCAAATTCAT
>JAAZIY010000503.1 GCA_012800625.1 Lentisphaerota bacterium | reverse complement strand
CTGTGGCCCGTCCGAAGCCAAAAGCCGCCAGCCCTTTGTAGAGGGCCTCCTCGCCCATATCCAAGGCGATCTTGGCCGCGCCGATATTACTGGACTTCTGCACTATATCGCAGACGCTCATATCCTCATAGCTATGCGTATCCCGCAGTATTCTGCCGCCATAGCGCCAGCTTCCCCTTTCGCAGTAATACTGGCTGTCCAGGTCTACGCTGCGGTTTTCCAGGGCTATTGCCACGCTCAGTCCCTTCATGATGGAGCCTGGCTCATAGCATTTATAGAGGGCGTGGTTTGGCAGCGCCGCAGGCAGCATGCTATTGCGCAGATTCGGATTGAACTGCGGAAACTGCGCGACAGCCATAACCGCGCCGCTGGCCGGGTTGAGCATCATAGCGTAGGCATGGTCCGGCTTGAATTGTTCGAGCATGGGCAGCATCTCCTCTTCAACGATCTGCTGCAAGGGCTGCATAATGGTCAGGTAGACATCGGCTCCGTTGCTGGGCGCAGTAATGACCCTCAGTCCGTCGCCCACCGGCTTGCCTTTACGGTCCAGCAGTCTTTCGACCTTGCCGCTTTTCGGCTTCATAACATCATCAAACAGTCCTTCTATGCCGCTGATACCCACACGGTTGCAGTCCAGGTAGCCCAGCATATTGGCCAGTTGCCCGTCATGCGGGTAGCTGCGGCTGCAGGTCTCCAGTGCGCGCACGCCCATAATGCGCAGCGCCCTTACCGCATCCATGAATTTCTGCGCATCATCCAGAGCCACATTCAATTTAAGCGGGATTTCGCGTTGCTTTCCCAGAGCCAGCTGTATTTTGGCGTTAAGCGAATCGCGGCACTCCGGGGCATAAAATATCAGTCGCTCGATGATATCGTCAACGCGCTGCTTATCCAGTCCTTGCGGATAAAACAGCACCTGATATGTAGTGGGAATTGCCTCGGGGTTAGCCTGTATGTCTATGCCCGGCATTCTTTCCTTGAACAGTGGTATGGCCTTTTCAGCGCTTAACTCGTCAATGGCAATGCAGGCAAAACGATGTTCGAGCGCGCTCTTGAGACGCTGCTGCACTTGTCGCCGCTCCAGCTTCAAATGCATTACCGCGAGCTCGACCAGCTCTGGCATCAATTTGGCGAAACGCTTAGGCTCCACCAGGATATCATAAGAGGCCAGGTCGCAGGCCAATATATTGGCGTTGACATCGTAGATTCTGCCCCTTTGCGCCGGCAGCAGTTGATAACGGCTGTATACCTTCAGGGCCTTGTGGTCGAATTCAATATGCCTGGACACTTGCAGCTTGTAGACATGAAGCCAGAGCAGCACAAAGCAGGCAAGAAGTAACAGCCCCATCAGTGTAAAACGATGAGAGATGCCCGAACGCAGACGATGGCTGAGTACGCCAGCCTCCGGCTCCTCAGCCGGCTGAATGCACAATAAATATTTTTTTAGTAAGCCAACAAGCCACAGAGCCAAAAGGCAAAGCGACCTGGCCAGGCCAAGCATGGAGTCTTTGATCAACTGTGTGCTTTTCAAATGTATAGCCCTTGCTAAGTGTTGCGCCTTCGTGTGCCTTCGTGTCCCTTCGTGTGTCTTCGTGTCCTCTCCCCCTTAGCGGCTCAAAGGCTTTTTGGACCTGGTCGATCAGCGCAGCATGCTCAGAAACGAGTCGTCCGGACGCGGGTTCGCCTCTTTCACCATGCGCAGGTGCTCGACCTGCTGCCCTCTGGCTGGGCGCAGCCCCATCTTTTCGGCTTGTACCACTATCTGCTTGCTGTTTTTTTGACTTTCCAGCTCGGCGCGGCGGTACTGCAACTGCTTATCCAAGGCGGAGTTCTCGCCGGCTATGCGCAAAACCTCTTTCTGCAGGTCCTTGATCTCCTGATTCTTGTTGATCAGCAAAAAACCGCCCCAGACCAGCGCGGCCACCAAGATGGCAACCAAAACCAGCCAGCTGGCAAAATCGGAAAAACAGTCCGCAATATTGACGCTGAGCTTGGCGGGTTTGGCCAAGGTGGCCCTGGAAATATTTGACATCGCAGAACTCCAGAAGAGTTAAAAATAATAAATTAAACCGCGCTGAAAAGCGGAAAAAATGACAGCTTCTATGACTTTAGAGAATTCTTTCGGCCACTCGCAGTTTTGCTGAGGCCGCCCGGGGATTCTGCCGCCGCTCCTCTGCCGCCGCCAGGATGATTTTTTTATTGACCAGCCTCAGGCTTGCCTTTTTGCCGCAGTTGCATATGGGCAGACCCGGCGGGCAGACGCAGCTGCTGGCCTCATGCCGGAAAAAATTCTTGACGATGCGGTCTTCGAGGGAGTGGAAGCTAATCACCGCTATGCGTCCACCGACCCGGCAGATTTGCAAGGCTGCCTGCAAGGCCAGTCGCAGCTCTTCAAGCTCGGCATTGACTGCGATGCGCAGCGCCTGAAAGCTCCTGGTGGCCGGGGGCAGGCCGTGCTGCCTGGCTCTGCCCACGATTCTCTCCAGCAACTCATTCAGTTCGCCGGTAGTCTCCCAGGGTTTGAGCTCTCGTCTTTCCACAATTGCCTTGGCGATGCGCCTGGCCTTGCGCTCT
>JAAZIY010000502.1 GCA_012800625.1 Lentisphaerota bacterium | reverse complement strand
TGCTGAATGGCAGGGAACGGGAGCGGGGAGCAGCCTAAAGGCTGTACTACATACGTGGGACAAAAACCGGCTAGATGCCAGCTTGCCCCTTTTTGGACAGGCTCTAAGTTAGTGCCAATAGGCTTCAGCCTTAGGTGGAGACCCCTATCTCATAGAGTCACTACAATGCATCCGAACTGATTTTTGTTATTCCTATGAGATGGCTTTGTTATATATTCATGGTCTCCAAATGCAATTGTTTTGAAAGCAGTGCAGCGAGACGGCTGCGATGGCAGTGTCCCGGATTTTTCTCGAAACAGGCCAGAGCCATCCTTTTGCCGTTTTGCATCATTTCGCCAATCTCGTTGATTTGGCTTTTTTCTTTAGGCAGTATTTTGCTCTCATATAGTGAGAAGAGTTTTTCATAGCTTTGTTCCGAGTCCAGCTCCTTGCGCAGTTCGGGTGGTATTCCCAGGGATGGAATCCCTCGGTATTCCACGCCGATTTGCCGCAGGGACTCGGCCAGACGCGCGGCGTTGAAGTCATATTTCATTGATCTGGGAGTGAAGCGCACATCGCAAAGCACTTGCACACCGTGCAGCACCAGCCTGTGCAGGTATTCATCAATGCTGATTGATTCATAGCCTATGGTAAAGACACGGTTTTGCACAGGTACGGGATATTTACCGCTCACGACTTCAACGGTTTTTATTTCCTGCGCCGTCAACACCCGGTCTTTTATTTCGCTAAGCAGAGTATATTCCGGATATTCGAGATAGGTCTGGCGTATAAGCGCCTGCCCACGTAGGCCTGCGTATTTTTCCCGTATGCTCAAAAGCGCATTATAATCCGCTTTTTTTATTTCCCGCCGGATGCCCAGATTGTCTTTTGAGCATTGGAATTGTGGACCCTGACACATAAATGCATTGTTTTGCAGGAAATGCCAGTCTTGATATGCCTGAGAGCTAAAACAACCGTAGCGGTACGGAAAAAAAGAATAGAAACCCTTGCCATGCTCTTTGCAAAGCAGAAAGAGCAGCTTCATGAAATCGATGGCTTCCAGTGGCTCATCAAAGACTTCCGATAGAGCCAAGAGGATTTTTTGACGATAGTATAATCTTGGTTTTGACATGGCGCTTAACCGGACCAGTTCTTGCCCCCGGTATTAAGCTAAACCTTATTTAGCATGATACAAGCTGAATATGCTTGTCGAACCAATCCAAGCTTCGTCTCGCAGCAGCTTGGCTGCTGCGAGAAATTGTTAAAGCCAAAGCGGGTAGAAAATTTGACACCAAGACACACGAAGGCCCAGCAAGTTTTTAAAGACCGGGCTTATTTATTCTCCTGATAAAACTCGATTAGCCGGTTAAGATTTACCTTGGCGTAAGGCATGTCGCAGGCCGGCTTGCCTATGCCGGCGTCAGCGAACCAGAGGTCGAGGCTAGCTGGCTTGAAAACCGCGTTATGCAGATTGGACTTCATAGCCACCGGGCGCTTGATGATCTCAATCATAAGCTCGGCAGTGATCTTTCCATAGTGTTGATGCAGGCGCTCAGAGAGTTTCTTGGCGCGCTCGCCGGCAGAAAACATGACCGTGTCCTCGGGCACTTTGGGCAGGCGCTCGTCCTGCTGTCCGGCCTCCAGCACCTCGAAGATCTCGGGAGTGGCATAGACGCCGGCCATATCTCCGCTCTTGTCGCTAATCACAAAGTAGTATTCGCAGCTACGCGGGGTTTCGCGGAATATCTGCAGGGCTTCCCTGACGGTTCCGGCTCTTTCCATGATGTCGCGCATCAGGAAGCTCATGGGCATTCCATCCCAGTCCCCCTCGCCTTTTCCGCCCATTTCGCCTATTGCCAGACCTTTGTCATTCATGGCGGTGACCGTGCCCATAAAGCCGGCGTAGCCCACCGACACCCAGTTATTGTAGTCCTCGGGCATGTATACTTGTAGCGCGGCATATTTTTGCAGATTGATATCGGCCATGTAGTCCAGCACCCTGGCGTGTATAATCTCGCCGTTCAGACTGGCCTTGCCGCGCAGCGCCACGCCGCTGCAATGGAAAAGCTCAGGGAAGAAATTGAGACAAAGCGCATCGCGTTCGCCAATGCCGGCGGCTTTGCCCATGCTCAGGCATTCGTCGATAAAGCGCTGCGGCGTATGCGGCTGGGAACGACGCAATATCTCCTCGATTTTATCATAAAACCACTCTCCCTTGCCAAAGCAATAGGCTGCCGCCACCAGTGACATGGTGCGCGGAGAGACCTGCTGCACCTGCCGGGACAAAAGAGCGCCGTGTGCGGCCCCCATCTGCTCAGGGCTGCCGGCCATGAACAAGACCTGCTTGCCCTGCGTTCTTGCCAATAAGCCGTATTCATGGCGCTGTACTACTTGCAGATTTTGGCTCTGCAAAGCGGCGCCCAGAGTCAGAGTCAGCAGAAAAACCAGATGCGCAATTATTCTCATGTTATATCTCCATATGCCTTAGTGTGCAAATTCCTGCCGGGGCAGCTTTCGGGGGGGGCGATTTAGCGCAGAACTAGGTATGCGCAGCCTCAGTACTCTATGGTTTCCAGCAGTCTTTCAAAGACTGCGGCTATCATGCGCAGCATATCTTCCTGGCGCACTTCTTGAGCCTGCGACCCGGCGGGCGGCTCGAAAAGCCCCGCGCTAGTGGTTTCGCGCAGGCGCCAGTCCTTGAATTTGCACGAGAGTTGAGCCTCCTTGCTATTGAATACGGCACTGTCGGGTTTGCCGTCTTTGTCAAACATCAGATACAGCAGCCCCTTGAATTTATTGTATTTGATATCGATATTGATTCTGACGCCGCCCTGGTCTCCGGCGCTGACGCGAAAAGTGCCGAAGGATTTGAGCATTTCCGGGGCCAGTCCGGCGCTGGCCAGCACGCCCTGAGCCAGTTGGAACTTCATCATCTGCTCGGCACTGATATAGTCGCCCGCGCGTCGTCCAGGCTGGCTATCCAGGCTGCCCACATACAGGGACTGTTTTGCGCCCAGCATCCAGGGCTGCTCGCCCTGCCCTATCCAGCCTTGGCCCAGCTTGGGCACATCAATAAAGAGCTTGTATTTCCCCGCTGCGCCGTTAGCGTAGCTCAGCTGGCTTTGATAACTTTGTCCTTTGTAGGAGAAAGCCAGGTCCATACTCAAATGCTGCGCCTGTTCGCCTATGGCGCTGTCGGACAAAAACAGGTGCAGGTCGCGGAAAAAATTCCCCAGCAGGCGTATGCCCCGGGTTTCCAGGTCGACTGCTGCCTCTCCGGCTTTAGGCTGCCAGCTTAGAGCCGGGTTTTGGCTAAAAAAGTCGATAAGCTCGGCGAAGGCGAAGGCCGACTGCGAGGCCACGGTATAATGTCCTACTCCCGGCAGCCAAATGATCTCACAGCCGGCCGCCTCGGCCAGCTCGCTGGAGCAAGACGGGGGGATAACCTCGTCCTCGGCGGCACAGATCATCTTCAGTTTGCCCTGGGTGCTCAGGCGGCGCAATGCCTCGGCCTGGGTCAGAGGGTCGATCTTACGCAGCTCGGCCAAGGTTTCCTGCCGCTGCTCGGGGTTTAGCCTGGCCAGAAAATCTCTGAATGCCTTGGTCTCGCGCGCCGGGTGCGCAAAGATTTTCTCCAGGTTCCCGCCGCCCAGGAGCAAGAAGGCTCTTTCGATGCGCGGCTCGTATCCGCAAACGGTGGCCGACATGATGGCTCCCAGGCTGCCGCCGGCCACACCGATGCGTGCCGGGTCGATATCTGAGCGCGAGCAGAGCAGATCCACTGCCCGGCGATTATCCAGTATACCTTGCTGCAAGGATTCAATGAACTTATCGGCATTTTCCAATGCCTGTGTTCTGGCTTTACCGCCGCCTCTCTCGCCATAGTATGGCAGCATGATAAACATGGCGGCCAGGCCCTGGTTTGCCAAGCTGGTGCACATCATGCGCTCCAGATCAAAATTACCATGCAGTATATGGTTCACCAGCACTGCCGGGCAACGATAGTTTTCCGGGATATTCCTGGGCAGAAAGAACTCGCCATAGACAGTG
>JAAZIY010000501.1 GCA_012800625.1 Lentisphaerota bacterium | reverse complement strand
GCGTGACGAGAAGCTGCGAGGAGTCAGAGCCCGCATAGTAGTGATGAAGCGCCGTAATGGGCGTGGAGCGAAGGCGGGTAGGAAGATGGATGCCGGAAGACTCGTCGGAGTGAACCAATCTGCGTTCAGTGGCTGTAAAGTCTAAACAAGCAGAAAAAGCCCTGTCCTTGTGACCGGTGAAACACTCCGCCGGGGAAGAAAGCATGTTGGCGACTCTGGTAACGGAGCTATTGAAAGCTGGAAGGTAATACACCCCGCTTTCTCTCATGTCTCTGAGCCATTCTCAGAAAACTGGCAAAGAGCGCGGAATGCCAATCTCGATGAAGAGAAACCATCAACTGGAGAGCCGGATGCGGGAGATCCGCAAGTCCGGTTCGGAGGGGGGGCAGCCTCGAAAACTGTCATCCCTCCCCCTATCGACTTCAGTACCTTAAACATAGATAACCCTGGGTAAAAGCCCCTCCCGAATCCGGCACCCTGTAGGGGCGCTACTAACGGCCTTTCGGCGTTATGCCCTTTTTGGACGGGGTCTAAGACACACTAAGGCAAGCGGAGGGTGTGTGCTCTTGGCTGTCCGGAAATTTGTATGCGCAATTTTGCTTTTCATGCTGTTTTATGACGAAAGCGACACACATTTTAGTTTTGTTCGCAGTCCTGCTGTTTATTCACAGTATGCCGGCCTTGGCTCAGGGCGAGACTGAGGCGCTGGCCGATTTCGTCTTTGAAACCGTGGCTGAGCCGGAGGACCCTGCAGTTTTGCATCTGCGCCGAGGCGAACTGGCCTTGCGCGAGGGCATGTATGACAATGCCATCAGCAACTTTCAGGCTTATTTGACTTATGTTGGCGAACGGCAGCCGGAATTAAGCCAGGCGCTGGGCAAATTGGCCGAGGCCTACCTGCTGAAGAAAGACTATCCGCAGGCTGAAAGTCTTTTGCGCCAGGAACAAGCTAAGCGCGCCAGCCTGCCTGACCACAGCTATGCATGGCTGCTGTATTTGCAGGCTGAACTCTATTTCCAGCAGAAGCTTTGGCAAGACTGTCTAAGCCTGCTGCAAAGCGGCAGCAGGCTGGACTACGGCAAGTATGCCCAAGCAGTGCTGCTGCTGCAAGTGGACTGCCTGGCACAGCTGGGAGAATGGCAGCAGATAATCAAGCTGATGGAACCGTATCTGCAGGAAAAAAACCAGGAGGGACTGGACTTTGCCCTGTATTCACGCCTGCTAAAGGCATACCTGGCCGGGGATGAGCCGCAAAAAGCGCTGCTGCGACTGGCGCAGATAAAGGAAAAGATCAGCCCGGAAGACGAGTTTGACTTCAAAATCCTGCAGGTCAGCGCCTTGGCTTTGGCTAAAGAGCCGGTGCAGGCGCTGGCTTACTACGCCGAGATCAGCTCGCGCTGTCCACTGGAGGAAAACCCGGACTGGTGGCGGATGCTCTGGCACCTGGGCGAAAGCGCCTATGGACATGACTTGTTCGAGGAGGCCGAGGCGGCATATAAACAGGCATTCATGGTGGCCGGAAACGCGCAAGACCGGGGTAAATGCCTGAGGCGTATCGCAGACTGCCAGATCAAACAGAAAAAAGACGCGGAGGCCAGGCTGACGCTCGAAGAGTTCAGACGCAAATTTCCTGAGCAGCCCGAGTATGTCGCGGTGAGTATGCGCCTGGCAGAGCTTTTGCAGGAGAGCGATAATACCTTGAAGGCGGCAGAACTGTATGCCGAACTAGCCAATAACGCCAAAATGGTGCCCGTCGAGCTGCGCTACGAAGCCGCCAAACGCCAGGCCAAATGCCTGGTGCATGACGGACAGCTACTGCCGGCGGTGGAGGCATACCGCCAGGCAGCCGCCCTGAGCGCCTATAGCGCCGAACTGGCCAGCGAATCGCTGTTTCGCGCCGCCGAGACCGCCATCCTGGCTAAGAGTCTGCAGCAGGCCGCCAGTCTATATGAGGAGGCGGCACGGCGTTACGCGCAGAGCGAACTGGGCAAACGCGCGCGCTTTGAGCAGGCTCGCACCTTGTTTGAAATGAGCCGCTATAAAGAGGCCGAAGGGGTTTATATGCTTTTTGTCAGCGAGCAGCCCGAGCATGAATTGCGCTGGGAAGCACAGTTGCAGGCCCTGATTGCGCGCAAGACCGCCGCCGCAGACCCGGAAGCCCTAAATGCTTGCGCCCACGACTTGCTCTCCTATGCCCGCCAAAGCCCAAAGCCCGAGCTGGCCTGGCAGGCATACGTGGAAAGCTATCAAAGCATGAAACAAGCCGGCAAGACGCAAGAATTGCTGCCGGTTTTGCAGGAGGCCTTGCAAAAACAGCCTGAGGCCAAGGACGCCGCCTTGCTCGAATATGAGCTGGTGGCGCTGAATTTCCAGCTGGGAAACACGGCGGAGGCACTGAGCCTGGCCGATGGGTTTTTCGCCAGGCACGGCAGAGAGGCCCTGGCCGCGCCACTTTATCTGATGCTGGGCGACTACTTTGTGGCTGAGTCTCAGTTTGACAAGGCGCAGAGTTACTACAGGGAGATCAACTCTGCTGAACACGAGGGCAGACTCAAGGCATTGGCAGTGTATGAAAATGCCCGCTGCGCATTTTTACTTGAACACTATGAACAAGCCGAAAGCCTGCTTAAGCTGCTGCTTGCCGAGGAAGCCGGCTCCTTGGAGTCTGAGGCGGAATTGCGCGGTAAAGCGCAGTTTCTGCTGGGTGATATCTACGCTCTGCGCGCCGACTACGAGCTGGCCCGAGCCAGCTTTGCCCTGGCGCGCAACAGCGCCAAGGACTCAGAACTGGGCTACGCCGCACTGGGACGGCAGGCCGAAATGCTTATGGAGCTGGCAGTGGATGACGAGACGCTCTGGGATAAGGCCTTTGAATGCCTGCAGGAAATATTGCAGCCCGGCAGCAGCGCCTCTGAGGAATTGCGCGAGATGGCACACTACCGCATGGCTAGATGCTGGCAGGAAAAAGGCCAGCTGCAAGAGGCGATTTTGGCCTACCAGGAG
>JAAZIY010000500.1 GCA_012800625.1 Lentisphaerota bacterium | reverse complement strand
CCCTGCCCTATGGAAATATAGGCGCTGTCAACCGCCAGCCAGTTTCGTTGCCAATGCCGCAAGGCATAGTCGCGTTCGGGGGCGATTCCCTGCGAGCTTTCGGGCAGGTCTATCCCGGTTTTTTGGCCGAAACCAGCAGCCTTGAAGTATTCTTGCAGCCTGTCTATGCCCACTCGGATCCCCAGTTCAATGAAGTAGGGATTGCAGGAGTAAGTCACCGCCTCCTGCAGGCTGATCCAGCCATGCCCGCTGCGCTTGGCGCAGCGTATGGCATGATTTCCCAGCATATAGCGACCGGAACAGAAGTATTCCTCCTCGGGCTGAATCAAGCCCTGCTCCAGAGCGGCCAAAGCGATCAGGGGCTTGATGATGGAACCCGGCGTGTACATGCCGTCTACCGCCCGGTTCAGCAAAGGACGCCCTTCCTGGTCGCGCAGCAGGGCTTGGAAGCGCCTCTGTGTGAGACCGGCCACGTTATAAGTCGGCGAGGAGGCCAGGGCCAAGACCGCGCCGCTGTGTACTGCGACCGCCACCAGGGCACCCTTATGCCCTTGCAGTACGGCGTCGGCGGCCAGTTGAGCGTGTGAGTCTATGCTTAAAATCAAATCGTTGCCGTGGCTGGGCGCCAGACCTTGCCGCAGGTCTTCATAGACATAGCCCTGAGAATCAACCTTCAGCAGTCTGGCGCCGGCCTTGCCGGAAAGCAATTCGTCATAGCGCCGTTCCAGACCGCTGCGCCCGCTCAGCTCCGGAGAGACATACACCCTGGAGAACTCCTCGTCAAGCCCGTCGCTCTGCGGCAGTTTTTTGCCGGTAAAGCCCAGCAGATGAGTGGCCACTGCCGGCAGCTTGTAGCCCCGCTCTATTCTGGGCACGGTCTCCAGGCCGGGCAGGGGCGGGCTAAGCTCGGCGGCCTTGGCCAATTCAGCGGCATTCAGGTCTGCAAACAGGAGCAGCGGCATGACCGGATGCTGATACAGGTGGCGTTTCAGCTTTGCCTCAGTCAGCCCGGCCTCGCGCCCCAGGCTGGCAGCCAGCATTCTTTCACAGGCCAGAACATAGCTGATGGTCTTGCCCACCCGGCCAGGCTGACGCATTTCGGAAAGATGCGCCACCAGATCGTATTTGCTGATGCTGTCGGCCAAAACCATGCCGTCGGAAGCAATGATTCTGCCCCGGGCCGGATTAAGCAGTACCGGCCTTATGCTTTGCCTCTGGGTCAGGCGGCGATGCTCCGCCCCCTGCAGCAGCTGCACCTGCCAAAGCCTAAAGGCCAACAGCAGAAAAAAAAACACTATGGCAGCGGCCACCAGCGCTATGCGTAATTCATTTCGGGAAGACGAGCCGGGCTTATTCACCACGCTCCCCCAAATCATAGTTTTTCCAGGCCGAGAGGCTTGCATTGGTCTCCAGACGCGGCAAGGCCAGGCGACGCGCAATGCGCTCGCAAAGCCAATGCATAAGCGGCAATAGCGGCAGGGAGACCAGCAGATAGGAGAGGCTGAACAGCAAGCCCGGCAGCCCCCGAAACCCGGCGCTAATCAGGCTCAT
>JAAZIY010000499.1 GCA_012800625.1 Lentisphaerota bacterium | reverse complement strand
GGCGCCCTGTAGGGGCGCCACTAACGGCCTTTCGGTGTTATGACCTTTTTGGACGGGGTCTATCTTATGCTTATTTTGACTACAGTCCATTTTTTTGAGCTGCAGAACCATACCCTGACATATTTTGTCACAGGTACCTGACTATGTTAGATAGCGTCTAAAAAGCCCAGTAAAGAAACAGCCCGTCAATTTCAAAAAAAGCAAGAATCTTCAAAGCTTAGTGTGTCTTAGTGTCCAAGAACCTAACTGCTCCTGACGAAAATGTCACATGATTTGTACAACTCACTTTGCCAGGAGATGCTGCTTGATCTCTGCTACCGCCTCGGCTTGGCTGAAGAGCAGTTTTGCCTGCTCAGCGATACACTCTTGGCTGCCATGAGCATAGGCGAGCTGGAGGACAAACAAAAAGCCATCGAGCTTATGGCCGCTTACTCGCAGAGCTTGCAGATCATCTACGCGGACTTTCTGCTGCTCATCGAGGGACAAAGCCTGCTCTTCCCACCAGTCCCGGCACTTTGGCAATGGAATGAACCCAGAGCTGAGGAAATTTTCAGTGCCACCGCCGAAAAACTGTATAGCATAGCTGAGGCCATGGAATGCAAGCTGAGAATCAAGCTCGCTGAAAAGGAGCCGCGCACATGAACAAAATGCGCTTTGGAGCTTTGCTGCTTAATGCAAAAAACCAGTTGGGCCTGTATCTGAGCCATCGCGTCGTGCTGGCATTGCCTGAAGACGGATGCCCGCAGGCGCTGAGCCAGGCGGAATTCGCCGCCAACCGGGTCTTTGCCTTTCAAGCTGTGGCATACCCATTTGCTGAAAGCCTGCTGAAAGCCCTGCAAACGAAGCAAATCTTTCATAATAATAAAGAAACAACAAAGTTTTTGCTTGATTTGCCGGAAAATGTAAAGGGAAATGACTTATATATGCATATCAAGCAAAAATATAATGTGGAACTAGAGGACTTCAGTATCCGAGTGCCAAAATCGGACAAAAAAACAAACCCTGAACAATGGAGCAGACACATGCAAGACTATGACTACCAAAATGAATTCTTGAAAAAATTCGAGGCTGAAAAGAAACTCTACAAGCGCCCCAACATCCTGGTCTGCGGCTACACCGGCAGCGGCAAAACCTCGCTGATTCAAGCTATGCTAGGGGAAGACTTGGTACCCAGTGAGGCAATTGGCGTCGGACAACCCAAAACCATGGGCTATGACTGCTACGAAAATAATATGGTGCGCATTTTCGATTCCAGGGGGCTGGAACTGGGGGAGACTGAAGAGGAGTTCCTCGATCAAACCAAGAGCTTTTTGCGGGAACGCCAAGCAGACCTGAATAACGTGGACGAGCATATACACCTGGTCTGGTACACCATTCAAGGCTCAGGTGCCAGAGTCACTAAATGCGACCTGGAGCTTATAAAAAATATCTTCAGCGAACAAAACGTGCTTATAGCCTTCACCAAGGCAGACCTCATGCGGAACAGTCAACGGGAATCAATGAAACAAGTGCTCTTGGAAGCCGGTATCGACACCGACAGAATTTTCTTCACCAGCGACATAGAAGGTGGCTCCCAGGGCTGCATGGAACTCATGCACAAGTCTTTGGAAATGCTGCCGGAGGCGTATAAGGATGCCTTCATTGAGGCGCAAAGGCTGGCTCTGGAGCTGCGTATCCGGGCAGTATACGACAAGGCGAAAAAAGCAAAAAGCATTATCGCAACAGCCACTGCTGCCGCCGGTGGCATAGGCGCCACCCCCATTCCCTTGTCTGATGCGGCACTATTGATACCCATACAGGTAACCATGATCGCCTCCCTGGCCGCCCTCTATGGCCTGCGGGAAGAGGCCGTCAAGCAGGCCGCCCTGCCCTTCCTGGCCAAGGTGGCCGGAATCTTCGCCGCCACCAGCCTGCTCAAGCTCCTCCCCGTCCTGGGCAGCGCCGTGAACGCCGCTGTTGCGGCTAGCATCACCGGAGCAATGGGACTATATGTCAAAAACAACTTTGAGCAATATGCCCTCGCCAAGGTCAAGGGGGAGCCAACGCCGGAGTTCAGCTTCAATGCCGAGCTGTTCAAGCAATTCTTTAACGAGTACGAAAAAAAATCTCTAAACTAGACCCCGTCCAACAAGGTGGGCAGGCAGGAGTTTGGACACGAAGACACACTAAAACACACGAAGGTACACCAAGTCGTCTTCGTCTAAAATTAGAATTTCTTCCAAAACCTGCATTTTTCAAGAGAATTTTGCTTTTGTGATTAATCAACCAAGGTTAATACTACTCGCAAAGTCATAATCATCCGATGAATTTTGCCGCAAAAACGAATTGTTTTGTCGCTTCGCACATTCCACTTAAAACCTCATACCTACTTGCGCCGTAGGCGCATAACCATGCTTAACCCCAGGCTTTAGCCTGGGGTGCAGACAGCCATCAAAACCGGCGCCTCGTAGAGGCGCTACTATGCCCCTCCCCCTTTTTAGCTGGGGTTTCATTAGATTGCAGCGAAAATCAAACACAGAAAGGAATTTTCATGTCTCAAAAAATCACCGCCAATATTTTGGTCTGCGGCAAGTCCGGCGTCGGCAAAACCAGTTTGGTGCAGGCCATGACTCTTCCAGGCACCGTGCCTGACGAGGCCATCAGCGACTCACGCCCTTGCACGCAGGGCTTTGACCTATATCAGACCGAGGTGGCCAACTTCATTGACTGCCAGGGCATGGAGCCTGGTCAGACCGTCGAGCAGTACTGTAGCACTGTGATGGGAGAGGTGGTCCAACGCCTGGACAGCGACAAGAGCGAAAACCTGGTGCATGCCATCTGGTACTGCTTGAACGGCTCCGGAGCACGCCTGCAAAGCGCAGACGCCAAGCTAATCAGGCAGTTCTCGGAAAAAGCCCTGCTCATAGTCAGCAAGGCTGACCTGATGCGCAAGGAGCAAACCGAATCCCTGCTCGCCGAACTGGGCACGCTGCTGCCCGTGGAACGCATCATCCTGGTCTCCAGTATGGAAAAAACCGGCCTGGCCAACCTGCTGGACGAGACCCAGAAAGTCGCCGAAACCTCCATTGACCAGGCCGAAGAGGAGCTTAATGCCTTCCGTCTGCGCTGGGAGGAGTATTACAGCTCGATGCGCCAGCTCTGGCGCAGCGGGGCCGATGCCGCCGCCGACGAGCTTATCACTTGGGCTGCCGGGCGCGCTGCCGCCATTGCCATCATTCCCTTGCCCCTGGCCGACGTCGGCCCACTGGTAGCCAACGAGGCCTACATGATCTACAAGCTGGGTGCGGTTTACGGTTATGCTGTGGACAAGACCGTATTGACCATGCTGGCTGGCATGGCTGGCGGTTCTATGGCGGGCAAGCTGGCCGCCAGTTTTCTGCCCTTTCTCAAGATTCCCATTGCCGCCGGGATCACCTATGCGGTGGGCAAGGCCGCCAAGGCTTACTTTGCCTCAGGCATGTCCCTGAGCAAGGAGGAGCTGCGCCGTGAGTTCCTCAATGCCGAAAAGGAGGCCAAAAAAACCGACTGGAAGCAGAAGATGCAAGAAGAGGAAGAGGAATAAGCTCAATCGTAAAATTTCAAATAGAGCCATTTCACCCATCTGGTTCTTAGTGTAATGAGTGGTTTGAAAGCTTTTTGGCTAGGATTTTTTTCACCTAGTCAGCAAACAAAAAGGAGGCCAACTATGGCAAAGCACGACACATCAATCAAGCAAATCATGGCTCAAATCAAAGAGTTGCAGGCTCATCTTCCAGAGCAGTCTAATCCTGAGGAATTAAGCCGCCGCATGGAAGAAATCAACCAGCTTATTGCAGAGCTGGAAAACCTGCTCAACCCAGCAGAACAAGCAAGTCAGGCCGAACAAGCAAGCCAGGCCGAACAAGCAAGTCAGGCGCAACAAGCAAGTCAGGCGGAACCCAAGTCGGAGGCGAGTCAGCCTGAGGCAAAAGCGGAAGCCGACAATCTGCAAGCCGCAGAGCCACAATGCAGGCAGGCACAACCCGAAGACGACTGCGAGCAAAACGAAAACCTATTGGGCGCCCTGAGCGCCATGCTCAAGACACTCAGCAGTCTCATGAAAGTCCTGAATCCGGAGGAAGCTGAGCAGGAGGAAAGCGAAACAATCTGGGACAGCCTAGAGTCCCAGACCGACGCCGAGGAACACAACGAGGACGAGCACTGTGATGAGGACTCTGACAAGGACTCTGCTTCTCTGTCTGCTTCCGACAGCAACTTCAGCGACGCCGATGTGGTTGCCACCTTGGCCTTGGGGGCGGTAGGCGGAGCCGCATTGATTGGTGGCGGCCTGCTGCTCTACAAGCTGCTGAGAGATTAGCTTTGTTAACAAAAAACCTCGCGGACGGAGCGGACGGGCGGACGAATCGGACGAATCGGACGAATCGGACGAATCGGACCACGTATGTAGTACACGCTCATTGCGTGCTCCCCGCTCCCGCTCCCGCTCCCGTTCCCGCTCCCGTTCCCGCTCCCGTCCCCGCTCCCGTCCCCGTTCCCGCTCCCGTCCCCGTTCCCGCTCCCGCTCCCGCTCCCGT
>JAAZIY010000078.1 GCA_012800625.1 Lentisphaerota bacterium | reverse complement strand
TATGGATTCAGCGCTCATGGGACGGTGTCCGCCGATGATCTTGATGCCCATTGCTCCCTGGCTCAGAGCCAGGTCTATGCACTTTTCCAGCTCTTCTGGGCCAGGATTGGGGCCGGATACGGTTTCGCCGGGCACCAGGGTATGCAAGAAACCCAGGTTCAGGCCGACGCCGTGCTTTGCCAGGCTTTGCAGCATGGCCTCCGGTCGGCTGCCCAGGTCCAGTGCGCTTGTTACGCCCGCCCTTGCCAGCATGGCATGGCTATATGGGGTGCTGGTGATATGTACGTGCATGTCCACCAGCCCGGGAAAAAGCAGCTTGCCGCTGCAGTCAACCCGTTGCACTGAAGCATCCGAAACACTGAAGTCGCCTACTTTGCTGATGCGCTCGCCCTCGATAAGCAGATCGCCGCGCTGCGCCTCGGCAAACTCGGAACTGACAATCGAACCGCCATGAAAAAGTATCCTCGACATGATTACTCCTTACAGTGACTCAGACCTTAGTGTGTCTTCGTGTCCAAACAACCTGCGGCAAGCCTACTGCCTCGTCTTCTTTTTGTCCTCGATGATCTTTTCGGCAATATTGTTAGGCACCGGCTCACAGAACTCGAATTGCATATTGAATGCGGCTCGGCCCTGGCTCATATTGCGCAGGTCGCTGGTATAGCCAAAGAGGCTGGCCAGGGGCGCCAGCGCATGGATGACTTGTCCGTTGCCAATGCCGTCCATGCCCAACACTCTTCCGCGTCTGCCGCAGAGATTGCCGGTGATGGCTCCGGCATATTCCTCCGGCGTGGTAATGGTCAGCTTCATGACTGGTTCGAGCAGCTGCGGCGCCGCCTTCAGGAAAGCGGCCTTCAAGGCTATGGAGGCACAGGTGCGGAATGCCATCTCGGAGCTGTCGACCTCGTGAAAGGAACCGTCTTGAAGCGTTACCTTGACATCAACGCAGGGGTATCCGGCTCTGGGGCCGCGCTGCAAGGCCTCGACCAGGCCTTTCTCAATGGCGGGGATGTACTCCCTGGGAATATTGCCGCCCTTGACCTCGTTGACAAACTCGAAGCCCTCGCCTGGCGCCAGCGGCTCCAGGGTGAATATAACATGCGCATACTGCCCGTGCCCGCCGCTCTGCTTGCGAAAACGCTCCTCATGCTCGACGCTTTTGCTGATGGTCTCGCGATAGGCCACCTCGGGCATGCCGCTGTCCACCGCGACATTGAACTCGCGGCGCAGACGGTCCAGGATGATCTCCAGATGCAGCTCGCCCATGCCTGAAATCACGGTGTCCTCGGTCTCGGCGTCGGTCTTCACCGTAAAGGTGGGGTCTTCTTCGGAGAGCTTGGCCAGCGAGAGCATCAGCTTTTCGCGGTCGGCATTTTTGCGCGGGTGCACGGCCACGCTGATCACCGGGTCGGGGAAGTCGATCTGCTCCAGGATGATAGGCGCCGCCGGGTCGCAGAGCGTGTCGCCGGTGACCGTGTCAGTCAGGCCCACCAAGGCTCCGATCTCGCCGCATTCCAGGCGCTCGACCATCTCCTGGTGGTTGGCGTGCATACGAAAGATGCGCCCTATGCGCTGCTGTTTGTTTTTGTTGGAGTTGAGCACGTAGCTGCCCGAGACTATGGCCCCGGAGTAGACCCTCACATAGACCAGCTTGCCCACGTGTTTGTCACTGACCAACTTAAAGGAGAGTGCGGCCAGGGGCTCCTCGTCGCTGGTTTTGCGTTTCAGCGGCTCGCCCTGCGGGTCTTTGCCTTCGATGCAACTGGTTTCCGCCGGCGAGGGCAGATAGTCGATGACCGCGTTCAGCAGCCGGCGCACACCTTTATTGCGGAAGGCACTGCCGCAAAGCACCGGGCAGATATGCTCGCTCACGGTGGCAGCACGCAGCGCTGCAATTACCTCTTCCTGGCTGAACTCCTCTCCGGCGCAGTATTTGTCGAAAAGCGCCTCGTCCAGCTCGGCCACGTTTTCAAGCATATTGTGGCGCCATTTTTGGGCATACTCCAGGTATTCAGGGCTGATGTCCTCCTCCACCGGGTAGGTCCCCTTGGGGTCCTCGACATAGCGCACCTGGCAGAACTT
>JAAZIY010000498.1 GCA_012800625.1 Lentisphaerota bacterium | reverse complement strand
TGGACTGTATGGACCCTATGGACTCTATGGACTCTAGCGTTAAGTTCGTCAGCATCAGTAGTGTAGGCCTAGAAACCGTCCATCGCGCCATAGGATTCAATCAGGTCGTCTCGCCGTCGATAGCTGAAGCATGGTTGCCCCATTTTCCAGGTGCAGCTCCACATCGCTTCGCATGTGTATGCTGTCGCTCAAATAGGTCCCTGCCGGAAAGAGCACTGTGCCCCCGCCGGCCTGGATAGTATATGCCGGCATAGCCGACATAGGCCAAGAGACACTAAGACAGAGCAAGGGCGATTTTTTGGCCGGCATTTTGCTTCTCGCTGTCATACTGGCATGGTATTTGCGCTTTCCGGTCTATCCGTCGGGCTTACTCGATAAGCAGGCCATGCAACAAAGCCGGTTCCTGCCCGCCAGCCAATCCCGGGCCGCTTTGCAGCCAATATTCGGCAATGCTGTTATTTTGGTCACGGTCCAGAATGCAGACCGCAAAGCCGATGATTTTACCAGTCTCCGGTTTGAACTCCTGTGGAAAAGCCGCCCAGGGCAGCTGTAGTCGGTAGTGTGTCGTTTTTGTTGATTCATCTCGCCGTACATCCGTCGCAAATGCCTTCTTGTGGAACTCTGCTCTGGGAGAGCGCTCGTAGTAAAGCCAAGCGCCTTGTTCAGTCAGGGCGGCAGAGAGCATCAGGTCATCATCAAAATAACCGTGCACATTCAGGTTTTTCTTTTTTCTTGCGTCCCTATATGGGTCAAAGGCTATCTGCACCGCGTCTCCGCGCCAGAGAGTTTGCGTGCCATTGTCGTTGCGGTGTTCGTCATCGACAACCACAATATCAAAAAACAGGAACTCTGGGTTGTAGGCGGCACACACTGTCGCGCTTAGGTCATCTGGCCCGCTCCAGTGACCGCTGGCAATATAGTCTAGATTGTTGATGTACCGGTGTCCGTCACTCATATCCAGGATGGGTTCCAGACCGCTCAAGTTTTCTGGTTTGGACAGCGGTTTCAAACTGAATAGCTCAAATTGATCAGTGAATTTATAGTTATGTCCGCCTTGGGAGCGTGCCATCAACTCAAAGTCATTGATGCCAGGCCCGACGGCTTCTTCGCCCAATTCCGCGATTATATCCATTCCCGGTTCAGTCGGCAGTTCCAGGGAACGGCTGTAGTCTCTGCCACTTAGTTGCAGCTGCAATTGAAGCGGCTCGGCGCTCAGGTTTTTCAGACAGATGCGCAACTGGCGGCGTCCCAGTAATTCCATGCTTGCACTTAATTCAGGAAGGCTAGCTGATGCCGAGGCAAAGACCCGCTCTATTTCTTCTTGGCTGGCAGTGGTCTGCATATAAACCGGCGCTTCCCCCAGAGACAGCTCAACTATATCATCCTGTGACAGAGGCAGGCGTTTTCCGACTGCGTCACAAACATTGAGTCCCGGCAGTCTTTCAAAACGCAATGATGCCCGGCTGTCCGGCTCTGTGTCACTAAGCCAGGCGCTGATGATGTGCATACCGTCTTTTTCGAAGAGGCGACAGGGCATTTTTTCATGCACTGCCAGAGACTTGAGGAATCTGGCCTGGCACAATTTTCTTGCCGCGAAGGCGTAGGCTGCGACCAAGTGCCTGGGATGCTGGCGCTCAAACATGGTGAATTCAGTGCTGTTCCCGCTGCGCCAAGGCATCATGCGATGATAAAGCCAGAAACGCAGCTCGGGCAGGCTCTTCAAAACTATGTATTCCCTGACCACGATATTCGCCATGGACCTGGCGTACTCCGAATCCAAAGGCAGGCCGGCGGCCAGCTGCCGCCCCTTCTCGTCTATGGAAAGATGGTTTTTTCCGTCGGCTTTGATGAGCTGCCCTGCCGCCAGCATGATTTCATATATTTGACTGTCTTCCGAGTTGGCCGGTTTATAGCCTGGTCCGAATGTGCCCGGGTGGCTGTATTGGTCCAGGCCTATGCCGTCCAAATCATCCTTCAGCTGAGACCACAAATCGCCCACGATTTGAAAACGCGGCAGGTTGCGTCCGTCTCCGCTGGAAACTCCAATGCCGCTTACCAAGACCTCCGCACTGCCTTTTCGCAGTGCCTGCGCAAGCAGCTTGGCCATGCGCACATAGCGCTCTTTTTCATAGGCGCGGTTGCGCATGCTCAAATTGATCTCTTCCACCAGCGCCCAATGTTTTATTTTCCCATGATATCGTTTTGCCAGCTTTTCAGCCATCTGAGCGGCCTCCAGATACATTTCTTCAGGAAAAGGATATTGTCCCTGTTCTAAGTTCTCAGCAATCAGCTTGCCAAATTTTTTACGGTTTCCCTGCGGGGAAATTTGCCCGATTACTTGCATATGCCTTAGATTTTCCTCTACCGTCTGATCGTATTTCGCCAGCCCTTCTTCGTCGCAATTTTCCCATTGGAACAACACTCCTCTAGTACCCACTCCCATTCGGCGCATCAGCTCCGGGCGACTTGGGTTAAAGCAGGACATGCCAAAAAACGGGTCTGGCGGCTCGGGCGGCTGCTCCTGCACCACAAAGGAGCTCTGATGGCTGCGGGGCACATTGCCTTCGCTCCAGTTGAGCTGCAGAGTGAAAAAGCCAGGCTGCTCATCAGGCAGTTCAAGGGGAAAGGGGCATTGGTTGATGCGCATAGCCCTGAGTTCAAGGCTCTTTTTGAAGCTGAAACACTCTTGCCCGTGGTAGTCTCTGAGCTGACAGTCGAGTTCCAAGCGCCTGTCCTCCCGATGGCCGTTGCTGATGTAATAGTTTAACAGTATTTTCTCGCCGCTCAAATATACCCCGTTTACGCCGCCCGGGTCCGCTTTCCAGACCCGGATGCCGCTGCCGGCC
>JAAZIY010000497.1 GCA_012800625.1 Lentisphaerota bacterium | reverse complement strand
TGCGTCCGATTCGTCCGATTCGTCCGATAAAATGATTCGTCCGATTCGTCCGATTCGTCCGATACGTCCGATAAAATGATACGTCCGATTCGGATGAACTCAAAAACGGGGACTAGGCCGGCAGACAAATTTACGGATAGGACGCGGTGTTGAGAGCGTTGCCATGACGGGCTATCGGCAACTTATTTTTGTGTTTTTTTGGCTTGAAAACCAAAAATCTTGATGTATTTTAGGTTTAAAGCTAAAAAAACCTGTAAGGAATGCCAAATGAAGTATATCAACAGAACATTGGAACCGGAGTTGAAACGCCGTTTTTTTGCGGGGAAAGCACTTGTTTTGTACGGTCCGCGGCAAAGTGGGAAAACGACTTTGATCAAGCATCTAACCGTGAAATACGGCGATCAAGTCCTCTGGATGAATGGCGACAACCCCGATACGCGAAATACCCTGTATGAAATCAGCACTGCCAGTTGGAGGCGCCTGCTGGGCAACAAAAAAATACTCGTGCTGGATGAAGCGCAACGCGTTGAAAACGTCGGCATGGCTCTGAAGCTAGTAAGCGACGAGTTGCCGGACATCCAGGTCATAGCCTCCGGTTCCTCGTCATTTGAGCTGATGAATCTTACCGCCGAGCCTTTGACAGGACGAAAGTTCGAATACCGCTTATTGCCCTTCTCTTTTGCTGAATTATGCGAAGAGCATGGGCTGTTCGCTGAAAAGCAGGAACGCGAGAAACGCATTCTTTTCGGAAGTTATCCCGATGTGGTGGCTCATCCCGGCGATGAACAACAACGCCTCAGCGAAATTGCCGGAAGCTACCTGTTCAAAGATATTTATGCCTTGGACGGCTTGAGGCGCACCAGCATTCTGGACAAGCTTATACGGGCGCTGGCCATGCAGATCGGCTCGGAAGTCAACTACCACGAACTGGCAAGACTGACTGGAACAGACGGCAAAACCGTCGAACGCTACATCGATTTGTTGACAAAATGCTATGTGGTATTTCCTCTTGGGGCATACAGCAGAAATCTTCGCAACGAAATCAAAAAAGGATTCAAAATCTTCTTCTGCGATCTGGGCATACGCAACGCCGTCATCAATAATTTTACGCCTTTGGATTCCCGTACCGATGCGGGAGGGATGTGGGAAAACTATCTTATTTTGGAACGGCTGAAGAAAATCCAGAATCAGCCATTTCCGCCGCGTTCTTTCTTCTGGCGGACAATGGCTCCTCAAAATCACGAAATCGACTACATCGAAGAGGCGCAAGGCCAACTCCACGCCTGGGAAATCAAATGGAGTCCTCACCCAAAAGCAAAAATTCCCCAGACTTTTCTGAAGGCCTATCCGACTGCCAGGACTGGGATCCTCAGCCCGGATAATTTCGATGAATTCCTGCTGGATTGAGTTTCAAGATAAAAAAGCCATTGAAGCACTAAAACATATATCTTAGTGTCCCAAACCGTCAATTTCAGAGCAGCGATTTTGGGTCCATATCGACACTCACATATACCCTGCGGTCGCGCTTATCCTGCAAGCAGGCCCTGGCCGCCTTGAGCATGACCGAAGCTTTTTTACCGCGCAACAATATTTGATAGCGGAAGAAGTTGTTTATTTTGGCTATGGGTGCCGGCATGGGGCCAATCATCTTGACCTCCTTGCCTAGCAGCAGCTGTAGTTTTTTACCGAAAGCCTCGGCGCAGTCTTGCAGCTTTTTTTCATCCTCGCTGCGCAAATGCAGCATAAGCATCCTCGAGTATGGCGGGAACTGCAACGCTTCACGGCTGGGTATCTCCTCCTCGTAAAACTGCTTGAAATCGTGTCGCTGAGCCGCTTTCAGGGCGTAGTGCTGCGGCGAGAAGCTCTGTACGATGACCAGTCCAGGCTTGTCTCCACGCCCGGCCCTGCCGCCCATTTGCGTAATCAGCTGAAAGCTGCGTTCGGCACTGCGGAAATCGGGCATGTTCAGCCCCAAGTCGGCCTGGAGCAGCCCTACCAGGGTGACATTGGGGAAGTCAAGCCCCTTGGCGATCATCTGCGTGCCGATCAGTATATTGATGTGCCCTTTGCGAAAAGCCTCCAGCACGCTGCGATAGGAGTCCTTGCTGGTCATGCTGTCGGAGTCCATTCTGGCCACAAAGGCCTGCGGGAAAAGCGCGCGCGTGACCGATTCTATCTTCTCGGTGCCGTAGCCCTGGTAGCGTATCTCCGGGTCTTGGCACTGCGGGCACTGTTGCGGGGCGGGCACTTCGGCGCCACAATGGTGACAAAGCAGTAGCTCTTTTTTCCGATGATATGTATAGCTGACGCTACAGCTCTGACAGCCGGCGGTATAGCCGCATTTGCTACAGCTCATCTGGGTGGCAAAACCGCGCCGGTTCAGGAAGAGCATAACTTGCTCGCCGGCGTAAAGCCGCTCGTTGACCTGTTCGACGAGGCGCCTTGAGAAGATGCTGCCCTGGCCGCTCTGGGCACGTTCCTGGCACATGTCGATGATCTCCACCCTGGGCATGGGCCGCGCATCTATGCGCCGGGACATCTCGAGCAGCTCGTAGCGCCCCTGACGGCAGTTGAAATAGCTCTCCAGCGAGGGAGTGGCGCTGCCCAGGATCACGCTGGCCTGCTCCATTTTACCGCGCAGCACGGCCATATCCCGGGCGTTGTAGCAGGGTGCCTCCTCTTGCTTGTAGCTGTTTTCATGTTCCTCGTCGACGACGATCAGCCCCAGTTTGCGCAGCGGGGCAAAGATAGCCGAGCGCGCGCCGACCACGATGGGGCTGCGTCCCTCGTTAATGCGGTTCCACTCGTCAAAGCGCTCGCCCTCGCTCAAGCCGCTATGCAGCACGCTGACCAGGTTTCCGAAGCGTTGTCTGAAACGATCGCAGGTCTGCGGCGTCAAGGCGATCTCGGGCACTAGCACGATGGCCTCCCGCTCCAGTTCCAGGCAGTGTTGTATGGCCTGCAGATAAACTTCGGTCTTGCCGCTGCCGGTGACCCCGTGCAGCAGCATGGTGTCGCCCTCGCGCTTTTGCAGCGCGGCCCGGATGCTGGCCAGGGCGGCCTCCTGGTCGGGGTTGAGTTTTTTGGGCTGGTCTGGCTGGATAATGTTGTCGCGAAAGGGATTGCGCTCGACCACGCGTTTTTCCTTGCTCAGCCATTCGTCTTTGCAGAGATTATTGATGAGCGCCTCGCTGGCCTCGACCATGCCCAACAGCTCCTTCACCGGCAGCGCGCCCACCTTTTGTATGGCGCGCAGCACTGCCTTGCGCTTCTCGCTTAGAGCCTCGAACTCCTCTCCCATGCGCAGGGCCTTGGCGCTGAGGGTGACATAGTTGAGCTGGCGCTGTTTCATCTCGCCGCGGCGCACGACGGCGGGCAGCATGGCCCAGACCGCGTTTTCTATGTTGCAGCAATAATAGTTGCTGATCCAGCCGGCCAGCTCAAGCAGCTTGTCAGGAATTTGCTGCGAGTCCGACTCGAGGCTATGTATGCTTTTCAGCCTGGCGAACTTGGAGCCGAACTTGAGGCCGATAACGTAGCCGGGCAGCAGCTCGCTGCGCAAGGGAGCCATGACGCGGCTGCCAGGATGCAGCTGGGAGGCCAGAGCCTCGGGCACCAAGTAGTCCAGCCCCTGATTGATGGCGCGGTCAAAGGCGACCTCAGCCACCAAAGGCAAAGAACTGGAACTGGAAGAACCTGAAGACATAAGTAAATTAGTGTGTCTTAGTGTGTTTTAGTGTGTCTTAGTGTGTCTTAGACCCCGTCCAAAAAGGGTCGTAATGTGGAAAACCCGTTTGTGGCGCCCCTACAGGGCGCCGGATTCGGGGGGGGCTTTTACCCAGGGTAAGCTCGGCTCCTGCGGAGCCTCGCTTACCCTGGGCTATATTAGGTT
>JAAZIY010000496.1 GCA_012800625.1 Lentisphaerota bacterium | reverse complement strand
GGGGGGGCTGTTACCCAGGGTGGCGCTCGGCTCCTACGGAGCCTCGCTTACCCTGGGCTGTATTAGGTTGCCCCTACGGGGCGCCAAATGGACAGATTTTGCCTCTTCGAGGCACCAAATGGAATTAATCCCAGAGAAAAATTTGAATTTCAGCCAAAACACTGCGTTTTTAGACAATTTCATCGAATTTTCTGCTTTGTCCGACTACTTTTTCCCAATAAACCAAAACGGGCAAGCGGCTTATGCGGCGCCACAGGCGCCGCATAAGCCCTTAGTGTGCCTTCGTGCCCCTTCGTGTCTCTTCGTGTCCTCCCCCTTCATGTGCCTTAATGGCTCAATGGCTTTTTGGACCGGGTCCAAGACACACTAATGGCAACTTGGCTAGCAGGCGCCCAGCGGTTTTTCCAGGCTGATGTGCCCCAGCCTGCCATCCCTGAAGTCCTTGATGATGGCCAAAGCGGCTCTTTCCAGGTCCGGTTCGGCTCCCTGCAGAAGGAAATTACGTTTACGCGCGTATTGTTCCAGCCACAGCTCCGGCCTGCCCTGGTTGGTCTCGATGCCGCACTGCTCAGCCAGCCGCTTTTGCGCGCCCAGCTCCTGCATTTTCAGGCAGAGGAACTGCGCGCTCAGCTGCGCTTCGACCACCTCGTCGCGGATATTGCCCAGCAAATTCAGCATTAGCTCGTGGCACTTATCGCGCAAACGAGGCCAGATCACCCCGGGAGTGTCGAGCAGCTCGAAGCCATCATCCAGGCTCACCCATTGATTTTGCCGCGTCACCCCGGGCTTAGGCCCCACCTGCGCCTTGTTGCGCCGATGTAGACGGTTAACCAGGGTGGACTTGCCCACATTGGGGATGCCCAAAACCATAATGCGCAGAGGCCGCGCAAAGGCGGGACGCGAGCCGCCCGACTCGATAAGCCCGCGCCATTCCTGCAGCAGGCCGCGCACATTGCCCAGCCGCCGGGAGTCCACAAACGTGACAGACTCGCCGGCGGCGGCAAAATAAGCCGCCCACTGGCGCGAGACCGCCGCGTCGGCCAGGTCCGCCTTGTTGGCCAGCAAAATGCGCGGCTTCTGACGCAGGCCCTCGAGCAGCTCCGGATTGCGGCTGGAAAGCGGCGCACGGGCGTCAAGCAGCTCGACGAGAAGGTCAACCAGACGCAAAGACTCCTGCATCTGCTTGCCGGCGCGCAGCATATGGCCGGGAAACCAGCCGCTGAGTGGATACTTGTTTAATTCCGCGTAAGTCATAGAACCAATTAATATAATGCCTTAGTGCGCCTGCGTGAGCCTTGGCGGCCAAAGAAGCGCCACTCAACGCCTGCGGCAAAAACTTTTTCACTGGCTGCGCACTAAGTTTATTCAGCCATTATATTATATGCTCTTGAGTTAGAAACATCTGCAAGTCAGAGGAAACCATTATGCAACGCAACGCCACCATAGAGCGCAACACCAAGGAAACCCAGATAAGCCTTAGCCTGGGTCTGCAGCTCTATAGTGCTGAAAACAAGATCAGCAGCGGGCTTCCCTTCATGGACCATATGCTCGAGGCCTTTGCCAGACACGGCAAGTTCAAGCTGGAGCTGAGCTGCCAGGGCGACCTGCAAGTTGATGCACACCACACTATGGAGGACCTGGGGCTGGCGCTGGGCCAGGCCTGCAGGCAGGCATTGGGCGACAAGCGCGGCATCACTAGATTCGGTGAATGCACTCTGCCTATGGACGGCTCGCTGGCCAGAGCGGTCATTGACCTTTCCGGGCGGCCCTGCCTGGTCTGGAAGGCCGAACTGCCCGAGTGGCAGGCCGGCGGCATTAGTGTCAGCCTGTTCCGGGAGTTCTTCCAGGCCCTGGTCAACAGCGCCGCTATGACCCTGCATATAGACCTGCTGCGCTGTGATGAGACCCACCATGGCCTGGAAGCCGTCTTCAAAGCATTTGCCAGAGCGCTGCGCATGGCAGTGAACTTGGACCCTAGCCTGGAAGGGCAAATACCATCAACCAAGGGCCTGCTCGAGTAAAAATCCGCAGGGCTATATATATTCGGAGCAAAAAATGTCAGAAAATTCATTAGAGACCATGCGCCACAGCGCCGCGCACATTATGGCGGCCGCCGTACAATCACTCTGGCCGGAGGCCAAATTCGATATAGGCCCAGACACCGCGGAGGGCTTCTATTACGACTTCGACATGGAACACCGCCTCAACCAGGAGGACCTGAAGAAAATTGAGAAAGCCATGCGCAAGATGATAGGGCGCAAGCTGCCTTTCGAACGCCGTGAACTGAGCCGCAAAGAGGCAGAAGCATACTTCGCCGAAAAAGGGCAGAGTTTTAAGCTGCAGCGCCTGGCCGACATCCCGGAAGACGAGACGGTCTCGCTCTACAGCAGTGGCGATTTCACCGACCTCTGCCGCGGCCCGCACCTGGAGCACAGCGGACAGATAGGCGCCGTCAAGCTGCTTAGCGTGGCTGGCTCATACTTCCGCGGCGACGAAAAGCTGCCCATGCTGCAACGCATCTACGGTACCGCTTTTCCTAGCCAGGAGGAGCTGCAGGATTACCTGAACCGCATCGAGGAGGCCAAGAAACGCGACCACCGCAAGCTGGGCGCCGAGCTCGAACTCTACAGCATACACGAGGAAATCGGCCCGGGCCTGGTATGCTGGCACCCCAAAGGGGCGCGCATACGCCATATTATCGAGGAATTCTGGAAACGGGCGCACTACGATAACGGCTATGAAATGCTCTATACCCCACACGTAGGCAAAAAACGACTCTGGGAAACCAGCGGACACCTGGACTTTTATAGCGAGGGAATGTACTCGGCCATGGACATAGACGGGGACCCCTACTATGTCAAACCCATGAACTGCCCCTTCCATATCCTGGTCTACAAGTCCAGACCACGCTCCTACCGCGAGCTGCCCTGCCGCTGGGCCGAGCTAGGCACTGTCTACCGCTATGAAAAAGCCGGTGTGCTGCACGGCCTGCTGAGAGTGAGGGGCTTTACCCAGGATGACGCGCATATCATCTGCACGCCGGAACAAATCGAGGACGAAATACGCGAAGTGCTGCGCTTCAGCCTGTATGTGTGGAAAAGCTTCGGCTTCAAAGAAATCAAGGCATACCTGGCAACCAGACCGGAAAAAGCGGTGGGCGAGCCGGAACGCTGGGAGCAGGCCATAGCATCATTGCGCAAAGCCGTGCAGGCCGAAGGGCTGCAGTGCGAAACCGACGAGGGCGGCGGCGCGTTCTACGGGCCGAAAATCGACCTGAAAATCAAAGATGCCCTGGGCCGCGAATGGCAAACCACCACCATACAGTTCGACTTCAATGAGCCGGAACGCTTCGATATCAGCTATATAGGCAAGGACGGAGCCAAACACAGGCCATATATGGTGCACCGCGCGCTGCTAGGCTCACTGGAAAGATTCTTCGGCATACTCATAGAACACTACGCCGGAGCATTCCCGCTCTGGCTGGCACCGGAACAAGTCAGAATACTACCCATCAGTGAAAAATTCGACCAATACGCCAGGAATGTCGCCGCCAGACTCAGAGAAAAACAAATACGCCTGAGCCTGGACCTGGAACCCGATACCATAGGAGGAAAAATCCGCCGTGCGCGCAACCAGCGCATTCCATACCTCTGCATCGTGGGCGAAAAAGAAGAGGAAAGCGGCAGTGTCGCCCTGCGTAGCCAAAGCAAAGGCGAGGAGGGAATGATGAAAATAGAAGACTTTTTGGCCAGAATACAAAAAGAAATTGACGAATTGGCGTGACTTTCACGAAAAACAAGATAAATTGATAGCAGGGCAGGCTTTTTTGCCGAAAAGCCGGCCAAAGGTGGCGGCAATGCTCTAAAGCGGCTTTAACCAGGCGGCATAAGCAAAAAACCGCCGGACAAAGATAGACCCCGTACAAAAAACTGAACTGGCAGGATTTTGCACACTAAGGCACATCGTATCTATTTGCGCCGTAGGCGCATAACCAGGCTTCAGCCTGGGGTGCAGGCAGCCATCAAAACCGGCGCCTCGTAGAGGCGCTACTATGTCCC
>JAAZIY010000495.1 GCA_012800625.1 Lentisphaerota bacterium | reverse complement strand
GCTTCAGCCTGGGGTGCAGGCTCTACCAAAACCGGCGCCTCGTAGAGGCGCTACTATGCCCCTCCCCTTTTTGGACGGGGGCTAAGGTACACTAAGGGCCACCAATAAAGCTTGCAGCGCTCCCCGCTTTGGGAGCGCAGGGCTTTGAGCATATTTTTACGCATTTGGCAGGAAAGCGCCGATTTCGCGCAGTCTTTGCTGTAGCTCTTTAATGTCTAAAGCCCTGCTGTGACAATTGTTCTGGCAACACATGGCTGCCGCCATGCCGGCAGCCTGGCCAGTGATGAAACAGCCAGGCATGACTCGCACTGAACCCTGCATCTTCTGATCACAGCTGATGCAACGCCCGGCAACCAGCAAATTACTGGTTTTTTGCGGTGTCAGACAACGATATGGTATGCCATAACTCTCTCCGGGGGCATAGCGCAGGGTCTGATGAAACTCCTGCTCGAAAGCCTTATAGGTCTCCGGCGAAGGCTTATATGGGTGTATGTCAACCGGATAACAGTAGCGTCCTATCTCATCGGCAAACACGGCGCGGCGCTTGAAGTCTTCCAGCCCCAGGACATAGTCGCCCATGATGCGCCGGCTCTCACGTATGCCCAGCAAGGATCCGCTGCCAACCAGCTCGCTCTGCTCAAAGCCGGGCACATATTCACGATAGAAGCGTTCGAATTCAGGCAGTCTGGCGCGTCCCTCCAGCAGAAATTCGGTCAATGATTCCTCGCTGGTGGCGTCCACTCCGAAGGCATGTCCCACATTGCCGCCGGTCACGCTTTTGCCTACTCGCCACATACCGGAGTGATGCGGGTCATTCACAGTGAAGACCTGGTCAGCAAAGGCCTGCGCCAGCTTGTCTCTGGGCGAGACCCCGCTGGCCAAAAACTCGTCGACATTCACTCCGGCCCAGAGGCTGCAAAGAGTACCGGGCATCATATTGCCCTCCGCATCGCCCTTTTCAAACGGTGCACCGGCCCAGGCAGCCAGGTCGCCATCGCCGCTGCAATCAATAAACTGTCTGGCCTTGACCGCAAAGACCCCGCTTTTGGCGGCGCAGACCGCCATCTGCAGCTCCTCGCCGGCGGCAATCACATCGATCACCGCGGTATGCAGCAAAAACTTCACGCCGGACTCGAGCATCAGCCGGTCATATACCCGCTTGAGCATTTCAGCGGGTATGCATCTTTCAGGAATAACAGAGTCCTCTCCTTTTTCACGAGCTAGGGCCTCCTTGATTTCCCTGCCTATGCCGTCGGCCAGAAAATTCACGCCGTTGTCAAAAGTCATAAAGGCCGGCACCATACCGGCGGTACCCATGCCGCCCAGGCAGGACTGCGCCTCGGCCAGGAACACCGAACAGCCCTGACGAGACGCAACCAGAGCGGCAGCCAAGCCGGCAGGCCCGCCGCCAGCCACAAAAACATCTACGTCAAAACGCAAGGGCAGGCTTTTCCGGTAAACAACTGAACTCATACTCTCACCTTTCATATTCGTGTTCATGTCTCAAAAAACAACGAGGGGATGGCTAGCACATGGCGGCTATACAGCTAGCCTAGTACGCCTTTGAGTGCCTTCGTGTCTCTTCGTGTCCCTTAGACCCCGTCTAAAAAGGTGCCCTGACAGGATTCTGGACACTAAGACACACGAAGCTACACTAAGACACACCAAGTAGTCTTCGTCTAAAATTAGAATTTTAACAGGGAATTTGCGTTTTTATGCGATTTCATCAAGTTTTTCTGCTTTGTCCGGCTCCCTTTTCCCAACAAACCAAAACGGGAAAGCGGCTTATGCGGTGCCGCAGGTGCCGCATAAACCCTTAGTGTGTCTTCGTGTCCCTTTGTGTCCTTTCGTGTCCTCCCCCTTTCGTGTGCCTTAGTGGCTCAAAGGCTTTTTGGACAGGGTCTGCCTTAGCGTCCTTCCAAAGCAAGAACATGGCATTGGGATTGTCGTCGAATTCCGGCAGCAGCGCCAGCGGCAGGCCTTCGCGGTTGACCGCGCAAGGCGTTGAAGCAGTGCTGTCCAGCGCCATGCCTACCACTGCGTTGCGGTCTACCTGAGCAAGCAGCTCAAGTAATACCTCTTCCAGACTTTCCAGATAGTCCAAAGGGTGCTGTCTATACTGATTGCTCTGCGGGTCGCAGAAAAGCCCCTCGCTCCAGCGCCGGTAAAGACTCATGGCGCTGCCCTGAACCCGCCCTTGCGTGTCAACCGCTATGGCGCGCAGGCTGTCACTGCCAAAATCAAGACCTATGGCTAGCTTCGATTGCATAAGAAAACTCGTTGACTGATTATGTAGATTTCACTCGGCGCGGCTCGCACTGATATGGCGGCAAGCATAGGATAAGCTCAAGACCGAACACAGCCTAATATAAGTCATGCCCACTAAAAAAATAGTCGCGTCCCAAAGTTGAGACCTGAAGAGAAAAATAGCGTTTTGACTTGAAAAAACACAAAAGCTTGTCTTATTAATTTTGTGTCTGAAATTAAAG
>JAAZIY010000077.1 GCA_012800625.1 Lentisphaerota bacterium | reverse complement strand
CACGTATGTAGTACACGCTTCAGCGTGCTCCCCGCACCCGCACCCGCACCCGCACCCGTCCCAAAAGTCCTACGGAAGCATTTATTCAAGCAGCTCGATTTCATATAGCTCGACCATTTCCTTGCGGTCTTTGGGCATAACGAAGTCAAGGCGCACACTGACACTGCTCAGACTTTCTCCGAAATCCAGCTCCAGGCTATATTTTTCCGTTTTGCGTACAGCTTTTGGCTCTAGCCATTCGCCCCGTTTTTTTATTTTAAACGTCATTCCCTCCAGTCCGTAGCCATAGACCCTTGCTTTGCTGAATTTAGGCAGGAATTTAGTAAATGCCAGTTCGTACCAAAGTTCATTTTGCGGCACTGGCTTCCAGGCGCTAACATCTACGATGCCGTCGAACATCTTATCGCGCTGCTCCAAGTCGCTTTGATATGTATATGTGGAGTATGAGGAGCTTACCTCGATGTCTTTTTTGCGTCCGAACAGCAGGTTGCCGCGCGAGGCTCGAGCCCCTTCGGCTTTATCTATATTCCGGCGCAGTTCTGCCATGCTAGACATACCCTGGTCGATTTTCTTAGAGCTTAAGACTAGCACGGCATAGGGCGGCAGCTCCACGCTAATACGGCCTTGCTGCAGCGGCAGCTGGGCTTGCTCGCGATAGCGATACAGACTCTTATACTCTTTGAAAGCCTCGGCGGAGACCATAGCGCTGTGGGCTTCCGGATATGGATTGACCAGCACAGCTAGCAAGAGACCGTCCTTCTTGAAAAGCCGCGCATCCACATTTTCGTTACTGCTGCTGCAAGGCGGGTTCTGCTCGCTGCTAAGAATGGAGCTAAGGCTATGCAAGGAGTTATAGATGAAGTCGTATCCCAGCGAAAGACTAGGCCTGGCTGCATGGTCATAGTAGATATATGGGGTGAAACCCTGCGCCCCATTACAGATAGCGCTCCAAATAGCGGCATTGCTTTCATCAAAAGTGGGATAATCGGCGTAGATGCTGTTGATGCTATAGCTGAAAGCCTGCGGGGTGAGCATGAGCAGCTTGTCGCCGCGACCCTGTGCTGCCAACGGAGCCAGAGTGCGCCGCACGCGCTCCACCGGCTGGTTAAGGACTCTTTCACCGTTGTCGTTGATAATCGGCCCAGTATATGGATGCGGGTTAGCTATGTCGCAGCAATCCAGATAGTCGCCCGGGTCGCGGCTGATGATCATCACTGGATGGTAAGGATCCAGCTCCTTGACGAAGTCGTAGATATGCTTCAGGTATATAGGCGACACGCCGCGGCACTCGGGCTCGTCAGAGAGATAATAAAACCAGAAGTCGCTACCGCGTTTGCTTTCTATGGTTTGGCGCACTTTGTCAAACATGGCCTGACTGGGCTTGACATCGCGCACTGCCTCGGCGGCCTCCGAGCCTTTGATCAGTCTTCCAGGCTCCAAGTTCACCCAGCCTCCCACATTCACCGGGTGTTTATCAGCCGGACTGGGATATTTTTCTTGAAAACACTTGCTCACTATCCAGCCCGGGCCGTACCAACCCAGGGCAAAGACCTTTTTTCCGTTCAGCACCAGGCGCCCTGGCGCCTCGATCCAGAGCATATCATTGTCCAGGGCCGGCAGACGGCGTATGCGTTCAGTCAGGCTGTCCTCGCCCGCCTTGAACTTCAGCTCCAGGTTTTCTGCGTCCACTGCGCCACAATCCAAACTAAAGCTTGCTTTTCCATCCATTACGGGAAAACTATATTTTTGCCCTGCCAGCTCCAGCTCCAGGCGAGTGGCTGAGTTATTGACGCTGGCTACTCCGCTGATCCTGCTTGAGTCTTGACCCGGAAAGAAGCACTTCGAGTATGCCGGCGAGTCAAAACGCAGCTCCAAGGGACGGAATGCGATGCGCAGCGGATATCTGCGCTGAGCGATAGCCTTGCCATCTTTCAACAGCTCTAGCTGCAGAGGGATTTTTCCGGACTTTTTAAAGCTTATGTTTGGCAAAAGCAGGCTGTTGCTGCCGGCTTTGAGCTGCACAATCTGGCGTATTTCCTCTTTTAGAGCCTCAGAGTTTAGCAAAAGCAGGTATTCGCCGGCGGCTTCCGAGACGGCCTCTATATCAATACTCAAGCTACCGCCATAAGCCCCTTGGCTTTGGCTTGAGTCTACTTGCGCGCTGGCGTTTTTAATGAAAATATCCTGTTGGGCTGCTCGTATGGGCATACCGCTCAGCCTCTGGAAATTAGCCACTTCATGGAACGAGTTGTTCAGTGCGCTCCAGGTACTCCATTCGCCGTTAGCGCTGCGGCAGCGTGCCATGTTAAAAAACCATTCATTTTGCCAGAACTTGTTACGGGTCATATAGAATGCATATAAAGGTATGCGCAGCTCCAGCCTCCAGCCCTGGGCATACTTGGCGCTGGCTATCTCATACAGCGGCTCAAAGGGGTCTGGCTTGATATTGCCCTTTTCGGCCCAGTACATCTGCCAACTGCCGCCGCCGGCGCTGACCACAAACTGATAGTATTCCTCGTCGCGTCCACTGGGCGCAAAAAAAAGCTCGACTACATCATCGCGCCAGGGATTGCTGGACGGCCCCTGGATATTGGCGTTGATTTTCTCCGGCTCCTGGTCCAGACAGTCTATAGCTAAATAAAGGTTTTCCGAATCGGCGGCGATTTTAAACCTAGTGTCATTGCCGGGCTTGGCTTGATTGTGATTTCGGCTGCCTAGCAGTTTGAAGCCATGATGCCAGTCCCCCTGCTGCCAGGTGCCCTCGCTGAAATCGGCGTCAATGCGTATGCCGTCCTGGGTCGGCTTCAAAACTGGGTATGCCGCCATACTAACAGCGGCATTTAGCAATAGCAAGGCGAGAAAAAGATTTCTTTGCAGCATTTTATACTCCGTTAAAAACATCATGGATTGACTTGATATGGAAACTGAATTGCGCTCCAGACTGGTTTGTCTATGCCTCCGGCCAAGATTATGGTTTTAAGCATGATTTGGCCAGCTCTATACTTTGACTGGCTGCCCAGCTGCTCGATCTGCACTTTGCACTGCCAGATGCAGTCGGCTTCATCTATGGGCTTGAGCTGCAGCTTATCTTGTTTATTGATGCGCATCTGTTTGACACCGTAGTTGTCAATAAAGCGCAGCATCACATCCTCGGCCGGCTCTTTCATAAACACGGTGATATCCAGGCTGTCACCAGGCGCAAAACTTTTTCGCTGTTCGAAGGCCTCGGATTCCACAGTCAGGTAGTAGTCCGGCTTTTTCAGCACTCTTAGCCTGCTCATATTCAATTTCAGGTTATATATATAGTTAGCCAGGTACTCCATGCCGCTTTCTTTGGTGTCACCGGTAGCATATATATTATGCACGTAGACTCCCTCCTGCGGATGGGTCACCTGCCCTATTCCCTGCCCGCCGCGGAAAAACATGGTCCAGGCCTTGTAACCGCTGTACTGTGTGATGCTTTGCAGCTCCAGTTCCAGCCAGGGATACTCTTTGGAAACCGGGAAGTAGCGAGTGTTCTTCATGGTTCCGCTGCCGCCCATGCCGAAGACACCCTGCTCGTCTGCACAAAAAAACTCCATGTCGGTCTTTTGCCAGGCCCCGGCACTGACCGCCTCGGACAGCGGAAAGCTTTTGCCGTCCTCGCTCCAAAGCGTATTATCGTCCGGATTGAATATCACCTCGGCGGTCAATGCAAGGCAAAATAAGAACAGCACAAAAAGGCATGTTTTGTAAAGCAAGCTTAACCCCCTTTTCCGAGATTTTACAATTAACCGTCAAAATCAAGCTGCAAGCGGCAGCAAGCGGGGAAAACCACAGCTCATAAAATTAGCGCTTAAACCCCTTTATAGCCCTGCCATAGGATGCGTTATAACTTGAGCTTTTAGCCAAGCTCTCGCTTTCAACATGACCGTCAACACAGACCATTTGCGCTTTGATATTATGCCTTTAACCCGCATAACTGGGGTATTTCATGGAATAGGTGTTTTTAACGCCGGAATCGCAGCTGAAAAAAGCCAGACTGGGCGCAGTAACCACATCCAGTATGCGTCTAACCGGAGTGCTTTCAGCTTGCCCACAGAGCCAGGTATTGAGGCCATAATGCGTATAAGTGAACAGTCCATTATTATAAGCCCCAAAGCCTACTGGCTCGCTGGCGCATCTGAAGATTTTTTTATCCCAATTGCTGTATGGAAATGTCTTAGCGCCAAAATATAATTGCGACAAAGCGGCATGCCAGTAACAGGTGTCAGTGGGGTATGACTGAACCACCCCCTGAATAATATAGTTATCGTAATCAGCGCAATACATTAGATGAGCAGTGCCGATCTGACGCAGATTATTGGCGCAGCTGCTAGTATTGGCGGCCTGCTTAGCCTTGCTTAAGGCCGGCAAAAGCATACTCGCCAAGATGGCGATAATCGCGATGACGACTAGCAACTCTATAAGGGTAAATAAAGATAGCTTTTTCATTGCTTTTCTCTTTCATTTATTTTTTATGAAGCCCGTCTGGAACCAGGAAACAACAATGGAGATAACATATATTCTCAATTGAGGCAATGCAAGCATAACGGTCTATTTGTTAGCCTTGCGGAATCAAATTTTCTCCTGCTCGGTTCATCCGCTAAAGACTGGAAAAACTAGCCCTGCCTTTGTGTGCCTTTATGTTTTTTTGTGGTTAAAGGGCTTTTTGGACGGATTCTAGTTTACCCGGTTCGGTGTATTACCCTGCAAGTAGCCGCGTATATTGGCGAAGCTTATATCCAAAAGCCTGCGTCGCGCCCGCATTCCTGCCCAGGCCACATGCGGAGTGACCAGGCAGTTGGGCGCATGCAGCAGCGGGTTGTCTGCCCTCGGCGGCTCGACGGAGAGCACATCCAGGGCGGCTGCGCTCAGAACGCCACGCTGCAAAGCCGCAGCCACGGCGGCCTCGTCCAGCAGCCCGCCTCTGGCGGTGTTGATCAAGACCGCTCCCTTCTTCATCTGTGCCAGGCTCTCAGCGTTTATCATACCGGCGGTTTCCTCGCTCAGCGGGCAGTGCAGGCTAAGCACATCACTTTGTGCCAGCAATTCAGGCCAGGACACAAAGCTTAAGCCGGGCTGCTCCTTTTTGCTGCGGCTGTACACCAGCACCTGCATTCCAAATGCGGCGGCAATCTTGGCTACGCTGCGCCCTATGGCTCCATAGCCCACGATGCCCATGCGCAGACCTTCCAGCTCCTCTATTGGCTCGCGCAGCAAGGCGAAATCTGGGCTGCGGCACCAGTCGCCCTGCTCCACGGCCTGCGTATAGCTGCAAGTATGGTTCTTTAGAGCCAGCAGCAAAGCAAAGACATGCTGAGCCACTGATGAAGTAGAGTAGTTGGGCACATTGCAGACCTGTATGCCTAATTCATTGGCTGTCTGCATATCTATCACATTATAGCCGGTGGCCAAAATTGAAACCATGCGCAGTCTGGGCAGGTTCATAAGTATCTCTCGGCTAAGACAGACCTTGTTGACCAGAACTATCTCGGCCTCGGCGGCTCTGGACAAGATCTCGGCCTCGCCCTCGCTGCGCTCCCAGACCTCGTAGCTGCCAAATTCAGCCAGCTGCTCCCAGCTGTAATAACCAGGATTGGCGACATGTGCATCTAATATGACTATATGAGTTTTTCGCATTGTTAGCTATCCAGTTTCAGATTTGCAGATTTGCTTCCCGCTCCAGGGCGGCTGTAATAATAAGCTTGATCATTTGCCGATATTCTTCTTCAGGGCCTAGCCTGCTTGGATGATATAGTGAATATATCTGCGGGCTCCAGCTGCGCAGCGGCTTCAGGCCTGGTATGGCATTGATCTCAATGACATGCAGCCTGTCGTCGGCTCCCACCCGCATATCCAGACGCACATGGTCTGAGCAGTTGCAGGCCTTGATTGCGGCTCTGGCCAGCTGTTCGGCTTCTTGCGAATGTTCCTGCGGCAGGCTGACGTTGGTCAGGCCCACCCCTCTCAGGTCGCTGCGCAGAACTCTGTATTTGCCATAGTGCTGTTCGCTCACAGTCACTTTGCCAGGCAGGATTTCCTGCCTTTCTCCATTGCCCAGCACCAACACAGTATACTCGTCGCCGGGAAGAAATTCCTCGATCAGCACGTCTTGTCCCAGTTCTTGCTGCAAACTGCGCACCTGTGCTTCCAGCGCTGCCCGGTCCAAACAAACACTGCTGTCACTAATGCCAATGGAGCGCGACTCCCCATTGGGTTTGACAAAGGCGGGCAGAGGGCAGTCCGGAATAGCTGCATCCCCGCAAACCAGAAAATGCCGCGGCACTGGCAGCTTTGCGGCTGCAAGCAGCCTGTGCGTATTGAATTTCAAGATCAGGTTTTTCAGCGCTTCGGCATCAGGGCCTATATATGCCTGCCTCTGGGAATCAAGCCAGTCGGCCACCCAAAGCGCGTCAGGGGGAATGCCAATAATGTCACTGCGGCTGGTCAAGTAGTATAGCGCGCTCCAGGCTAGAGCATAGCTGCGCTCAGCCAGGGCAAACTCCAGGTCGGCAAGACTCTCCACCCAGGCTATGTCACAAACATAGCCCAGGCTGGCTATGCAGCGCTGCAAGTACTGAGTGACCGACAAATCACCCCAGCCCTGAGCCTCGCCGCCCGGACCGCTAATCAAAAGAATGGCTGATGCATTACTCATGGAAGCCTCATCGATGCAAATCAAGTCTCAAACTGTTTTTATATGCCAAAAGCGCAAAAGCAAAAAACCAGGAACCAGAGCCATCCCATAGACATTAAAAAATAGCTGCTTGAGGCCTAATTCCTGCAGTGACAGCCCCTTTTTCCCGGAAACCCATTCTCGCTTTTTCCTGTTTCTTCCGTTTACTCATAATCGCTCTTTTTTGCTTTGCCGTTGAACTTTTTATGTTCTATCGCAATTGTTTAGAAAAATTCGCGAAAGATAAATGCCAGCATAGCGCCGTAGGCGCTATACTATGCTTAACCCCAGGCTTCAGCCTGGGGTTGAGACCCCTAAAAAAGGGTGCCTCGTAGAGGCACTACAATGCATCTGGGCTGATTTTAGTTATTCCTATGGGATGGCTCTGAAAAGAAACCCAAAAGCTTCGCCGCTTATACCCCTCTGCCCGGCCTAGTCCACCTGAAAGAGCTTGTCATTTACTATAGGTCGGCGCAATGCCTCGGCCAACTCAGGGTGTTTGTCTTGAAAATGCAGGGCAAAATATTCCAGCTTGTCTTCTGACAAGGCAAAACGCGAGTGTATGCTTATTTGCACCCGCGGCGTTATCCCTCCGTTGCAGAAATCTTGCCATAATTGCGCATGAAGCAAGCTGGCATTGGGATTAAGCAAGAGCGGTTTTCGCTGCAACTGCGCGGCAAACACATTTTCCCAAAGCGCCGAGGCGTAACCGTAATGCGTGCAGCATAATGCCAAAGCCAAGCCTGCATCGCCAGAGAATTCAGCTTTGGCAAAGGCGGCAGCAGCTGCCATATGCCTTTGTATGTCGTCTCCCCTGAAGCTTTTTTCCAGCGCCGTGGCCAGTCCCGGGCAGGCAAAGGCCCTTAGCCTGGCGGGGGCCAGACCGGCCTTTATCAGCCGATTCTCATATACGCCGGAGCGTACCGTGCTCTCCGTTCCCAAGATCAGCATTTGCAGTTTTGGGTCTTCCTGCATGGCTGCAAAGAAGAACCCGGTGGCCGGCTCCAGCATGTCTAGAATAGGAAAATTAAAGGCCTGCTGTTCTTTGATTTGCTCAAAGAGCAGTGACAGGGTATTGCAGGCGATTAGGCAAAGCTGTGGCTCAAAGGCAGCCATGCCTTGCAGGGCGGAGGCGAAAACCTGACGACGCGAAGCATCATCAGGGAGTTGATTATAGCCACAGTCAGCCCTGGGCCAGGCATTGAAATAATGCAATTCCAGGTTTTTACTGCGACAGCCCCGCGTACGCAGCTGTTCCAGCAGCCTGGCCAGGATATCCAGCCCTCCCAAACCTGAATCACAAATTAAAATCCTATTCATGCTTTTATTCCGGTGCCCAAGCCCCCTTACTGCTTTTGGGCTTGATTTCCTCCTGAAAAAAACGCCGCAGCATTTCCAGGTATTCCGCCTTAGGCTCAGGCGCGTCCGGGTTCAACAGTCTTTGCAGGCCATCATGCCAATGCCAGTAATGTTGCGGCGTCAACAGGCGGTTTCTGAGCATGGCAGCGCCTTTGCCCGGCTGTGTCTGCCAGGCTTGCAGGATTCTGCCCAGCTCCTCTTGAAAGCCTTCCTGACCATGATATGCCAGGAAGGCTTGCCAGGCCTCATTAACTTCGCCGCTGTCCTGCAAGGGTTTGGAAAGCTGTTTGAAGCAGTCTGCAAATTCAAGTTCTTCGCTTGGCGACAGGCGGCGCAACTGCTCTGGCTCAATCTGGTATGGGATTAGCTCCAGCCTATGCAGTCCTTCCCGCCCTATTCCGGCTTTTGCCAGATAGCCCAGCTTGCGGAATTTCAGCTTGGTCTCCTGGTAAAAAACAAAATTTCCCTGGCTATAGCAAATCGGGGTCCCTTGCCGAACCTGCATACCCTGGGGCACATGCGGGTGATGCCCCAGAACCAGGTCGGCACCAGCTTCAGCCAACAGATTAAAGGCCTCATAGACATAGGGCGGCGGAAATGGGATGTATTCCAGACCGCAATGTGCAATCACCACGATGAAATCCTGCTTCGAGCGTATACTTCTGATGCGTTGGGCGACTTCTTGCACATTCCAGCCATTAACCCCGGGCCGGTTTGGCCCGGCGCCGCTTTCATCCTCGGCCTCGCAAAAGTTAAATATGGCCAGGCGCAGGCCTTTGAGTTGCATTTGCAGCTCCTGCGCTGCCTCTTCGGCATTGGCTCCGGCTCCCAGATAAGCTATGCCATTCTTTTTAAGCAGCGCGCAGTTTTTTTGAAAAGCCGCCGTGCCGCTGTCAAAGCCATGATTATTGGCCAGGGTTACGACTTCGAAAGGCACTGCCTTCAGGGCGGCGACATGCTCAGGTTCACCATGAAAAACCGAGCCGCTCTTCACTGCCGGGCTGCCGCCATAGAGACTAGCCTCGAGGTTAAGCAGGCGCAGATCAGCGCTGCGCAAAAGCGCCAGCAGGTCGCCATAGACCGACTCGGGCCGGCTTTTCAGAGGCTGCGCAAAATCGCGTATAGGTGCCCAGTCAGCGGCAAAAATCAGCTCGGCCTGAACCGGCAAGCTGCTTTTAGAAAAAAATAAAGGGCTGGATGGCTGCGGCATAAAAGCTCCAAAAAACCGAGATGCCATAATATAATCCTGCACCCCCGCTTTTTCCGCAGCGCCGCCTGCCAGGCTTTTGGACACGAAGACACACTAAGGTGCAGCAAGGCGCAATCGTCTAAAACCAGCTCAGAGCCTAGTAGCGCCCAGTGTAATATTTCCAGGGGCTGCTCATTTGCGCTCCGCTGTAGTCCATCCATTGCACCGTGGTGCCGTTATAGCGGTCGTCTTTCCAGTCGCTCAGCACCAGTTCGACAAACTCGCCGGGGCCGACGGCGGCGCAGTGTCCGTCCAGAAAATTCATATTGGCCAAGCGGTTGTGCGCCATGTAGACGCGGCCATATTCGCCGGTGGTGGCGTAGATATAGGTGCTAGCTGCCTGATTGGTGCTGGCCGGACTCTTGCTGCGGCTGTCGGCATTTTGAAAGAATTTTGAGGGCTGCAGCACCTTTTTGGTGTTGATGGTGGAGGCCACCCTGGTGGTTTGGTTGGCCGGGTAATAAAAACGATAGGCGTTGCTCAGGTCTTTGTTGACAGAGGCACTGCCGCTACCGGTGCCCTTCGAGGAGTAGCCGCGGTAATCACTGCTACTGACGTAGCACTCGCTTCTGGGACACTTGGTCAATTTGCGGTCGCGCATGTAGCCAAAGTCCTGGTAGAGCGTAAATGGGGACAGGCCGTCATAATAGCCGCCAAGCAAAAAACCGTCGCTGTCATCAATATAAGTGAGGTGCACATACATATATTGACGCAGATTCGACATGCATTGCACCGCCTGGGCACGAAGACGGGCAGCGCTTAGGGCAGGAAGAAGCATGCTGGCAAGTATGGCGATAATCGCAATAACGACGAGCAATTCAATCAAAGTGAAACACTTGTTGCAATTTCTACTCTTCATTTCGACTCCTTGGACTTTTAGGTGAATAGAAAATTTCTAGGCAATCCCCTGTATTCAGCAGTTCCTAAGCCCCGGCTTTTGTTTCAAAACCGACTTCTGGCAGAAAACAGGCTGGAATCAGCTCAGCTCTGGGCTATGGCAAGGCCGCAGGCAGGCTCCGGCCTTGTATGCTCTCTGTCCGTCTTGCCAGCGTTGGCTTTTGCAGTCTGAAAAGTCAGCCTTTCCACCAAACGGCAAGGTATCTGCACAATCACGTTTTCCAGATCCTCAGCGCTAACTTTTTCAATGAGCAGGTCTATGGCTCTGCAAATCACCTCGCGCTTGGGAAAATCAATGCTGCTGAGCATAGGCTTGCCGAAAGGCGAGTAGCCCTCGGCCTCCAAATTGTCAAAGCTAATCAGCTGGAAGTCCGAACCCGGCTCCAAACGCTTTTCCAGAAAGGCGCTCAAGACGCCATGCGCGACAAAATCACTGTAGCAAACACAGAGGCTGCCAGGCTGTAGCCCGCTCAAAGCCTGCACACCGAGCTTATAGCCGGCCAGCTGCCCGAAATCGCCGTCAAGACAGTCCGACTCGAAGACCCTGATGCGCTCCGCCGTGAAACCCAGCTGCATGGCCGCGCGCAAAAAAATCGCGTGTCTATTGCGCTGTGTCTCATTTTGCGGGCAGAGAAAATTGAGCTTTTCTATGCCTTTTGCCTGCGCTTTCTGCAGACTCTGCAAGGCGGCCTCATAGAGATTGGGAATGACCTGGTGAAAAGGTATCATCCTGGCGTCAATCTGCTGCACAACCGCAATGGGATACTTCTTTTGCATGAGGGCAGGCATGGTGTGAGCGTCCACCACACCGGCATTGAGAAGCAAGGCGTCAATCTTAACGTCGCGGTCAAAATCTAGGCTGGAAAGCTGCGAAAAAGAAAAATCGCAGCTGCTGTGCCCCAACTCCTTGATGTATTGCTTGGCGCAGGAAGGAAAAACGTGAAAGGCGCTACTGTAATAGTACTGCTCTAAACTACGACGAGGCGGCAGCTCGAAACATAAACCAAAACGAAGACGCTTCAAAGGACGATAATGTTCCGAAACAAAAGTGCCGCGATTGCGGATGCGCTCAACCACACCCTGCTCAGCTAGCGAACGCAAAACACGGTTCACTGTGATCAATGAAAGACCGTGAAGTGCAGACAACTGCGAAGCAGTGCCGATAAACGCACCAGGCTTCAGACGACCTACACGCATATCGTCCAAAAGCATGGCGCGAAATTGATATGACTTCAGGGGTTTAGACATGGCCTTGATCTCAAGCATAAACTAATCGCTGGAAAATAAAAAACAAATAATATCAGTCAGTATTCTGAAAAAGATGATAAATATCATGAGCAATATTGGCGCACTAAGCAGCGGCCCTTGGGAAGGGAGGCACGTATCTAAGGCACACGAAAGAGGGAGGACACGAAGAGACACAAAGAGACACGAAGGCACACTAAGGGCTTATGCGGCGCTGCAGGCGCCGCATAAGCCACTTGCCCGTTTTGGTTTGTTGGGAAAAGGGAATCGGATAAAGCAAAAAAACTCGATGAAATCCATAAAAACGCAAATTTTTTGCTAAAATTCCAATTTTAGACGAAGACTACTTGGTGTGTCTTAGTGTCGCTTCGTGTGTCTTCGTGTCCTCCCCCTTCGTGTGTTTTGCTGGCTCAAGGACTTTCTGGACGCTCTCTAAGTTAGCGCCAATAGTCCCCATGCCGGCAAGGATGCCGGCTTGTCCCAGCCCTCTCTTAGAGCCAGGCCTGGAAATATTTAAGGTTGGCCGGGTCCACGGGGGGGATATCAAAGGGCTTGCCGCCCTGGCGCAGAGACTCGGCTCCGTAGCAGCCTGCAGCAACGCTATTGCGCGCCGCTATAGCCGAGGTGGTGGTTTTGCCACCCTCACGAACAAAGCGGACAAACTCGTCGACGATGGCAGGATCAGCGCCGCCATGCCCGCCCTCGACGGCTGGAATAAAATACTGCTCGTCGCCATAAGGATTATAGTCGCAGCGCCGGTTCCAGAGCCTGACCACGCAGCGTCCCGGACTGTCGCCGAAGTTTTCTATTCTGCCTTCGCTGCCGATGATGGTGTAGTTGCGCCAGCCATCCGGGCTGTAGTGGCATTGCTGATATGAGCAGATGACCTCGTTGTCCAGCTGCATATTGATCATGCTCAGGTCTTCCACGTCGATGACTGGGTTCATGCCCTTTTGACTAAGCGGCGGCCAGTTGCTCAGGTGCCAGGAGGCGTCGCCGCGTTCGCTGGAGTCATGTCGGTCGCTGATCTGGTTGTATATGCTGAGGTTGCCGAAGCCATTCACGCGTTTAGTGTAACCATTGCAGAGCCAGTGCAGCACATCGATATCATGCGCGCCTTTTTGCAAAAGCAAACTGGTTCCCTTGCTGCGCTCAGCATGCCAGTCTTTAAAGTAGGCGTCACCACCATAGGCGACAAAATGGCGGCACCAGCCAGCTTTCACTTCGCCGATGCGTCCGCTGTCAACCAGCTCTTTCATCTTTTGCACAAATGACATATGGCGCATATTGTGGCCCACATACAGCTTCAGGCCTTTTTCGCGTGCCAGGCTCATGATGCGGTCGCAGCCCTCCACCGTAATGGCCATGGGCTTTTCCAGATAGACATGTTTGCCCGCATTCAGGGCCGCCAGGGCATGTTCTTCGTGCCAAAAGTCCGGCGTGGTAACGAATACCGCGTCGATGTCATCGCGAGCAATAAGCTCGCGGTAGTCATTGCACAGAAAGGCATCCTCGCCGTGGTTTTCACGGAAGTCATCCAGCGCCTTCTGCAAAATATCGCAGCCTGCGACGAGACGGGAGCCTTGTCCTGGCTTGTGGGCATGCCGTGCAAGCCTGCCGCGCCCGCCACAGCCAATTACGCCAATACGCAAATCATCTGACATCTTGAATTCCTTTTTTTGAACGGATAACAGAAGCACTCCACTCGAAACTTTCGCTTGACACACATAGTTTGGAGCTAGCCGTCAAGGGCAATAGCAATTTAGCAATAGATTGGAAGCCGAGTTTCGCTGAAAAAGGGGGGAATATGCATGGTGCCCGAGGCGGGACTCGAACCCGCACGGCCTTTCGGCCAGGAGATTTTAAGTCTCCAGTGTCTGCCATTCCACCACCCGGGCAGTCGAAAACATAATCTAATGCATTTTGCCGCAAAAACAACCTCTTTCACAGCTGAAAATAAAGACGTAAGCTGGGCAACATAGTTATGCGCCTTGGTGTCCTATTCCGCTTCTTTTAGTTTCCGGCAGCCTGGTCCTTTCAGGACACTGCGTCCTCCAGCCCGTTTGATCACTTGTATTTGGCACCCTATGCGTTCTTTCACGCTAGGCACGTGCGAGATAAGCCCGATGAGCTTGCTCTCCTGCCGCAGGGTGGCCAGGGTGGTCAGCGCTGTATCCAGAGTCTCCTCGTCCAGGCTGCCAAAGCCCTCGTCCAAAAACAGCGAGTCCACCTGCACATTTTCACTGACCATCTCAGCCAGTCCCAGGGCCAGCGCCAGGCTGACAATAAAGCTTTCCCCGCCGGAGAGGTTCTTGCTGGTGCGCAACTCACCACCCTGGTTGGTGCTGCGCAATTCATCGCCCAAATATGTGTCTATAACATCAAGTTCGAGCCTTTCCTGGCCTCGTTTCAAGAAATAGCGCTTGTTAAGCTCTTGCAGTTTTCGATTCGCGTGATTGATAAGCACGTCAAAAGTAAGCCCCTGCGCGAAGGCCACATATTTTTGACCGTCGGCGGAGCCTATCAAGTCGTTAAGCGCGCGCCAGTCCTGCAGTTCCAGGTTTTGCTTCTCCTGTAACTCGAGCTGGACCAGCCTGCCTTGACGAGCAATCTGGTCTTGCTGGAGGCCTTGTTTTATGCCTCCCAGGCTTTGATTTAGCTGGCTCCGGGTCTCCTTAAGCTCGGCAAGCCGCTGATTCAGGCCGGCCTCATCCTGCTCAGGCTGCAAGCCCTCCCGGTGCCCGGCCAAGGCTTCCAGGTTGGCTTGCATTCTGCTTCGCAGGGTGATATCCCTGGCGTTCAGGGTTTCTTTCTCTTGGCTTAGAGCTGTTCTTTCCTCCGCAGTCAACAGGCTTTGCGCATACTGCGCCTCATCGGCAAAGCCCATATTTTGCAGGGCGGCATCAAAGGCGGAGCCGGCCTGCCCGAGCTGGGCACACAGTTCTTCGAGCGCCTGCTGAAGCCGGGCTATGTTTTGCTCGCATTGCCGCTGTTCATTTGCCAACGCAGTGGACTGCTGCTGCCATCTCTGAAGCATTTCGCCGGCTTTGTCGATTTCCTGCGCCCGCCTACGCTCCTCCCGCTCCGGGTCCTGGTCGCCAAATATATCCTTTCTTTGCTGTTTCAGCTCCTCTAGTCCTTGCTGCAATGCCTGCTGCTCTTTTTCCGCGCTCTGCAGACTTTGGCTTTTTACCAAGCAGAGTTGCTCGATAGTGTTTATCTGGCCATTCAGTGCAGTTAATTGACTTGCCATACTTACCTGTTCCTCGAGCAGTTGCGCCCGTTTATCGCGGCGCTCGTGCAGTAGCCTGGGCAAAGCGTCAAATTCCTGGGCCAACATATCAGCCAGGCCCAGAGGAAGAAGCACCCGAGCAATATTTTCCTCTGCCTTGTTATGCTCCTCCTGTATGCGCTGCGAGTCCCTTTCCGCATTTTGCAGGGCCTGCCTAGCCTCGCTCAGCCCTAATTCAGCCTGGTGTTGCTGATTTTGACTTTCACGTTGGCTGGCCAAGGCCGCATCGCGTTTTTCCCGTGTTTTCTCCCGGCTTTCTTGTTTGCGCTCAATTTCTTCGATTAGTTTTATCTTGGCCTTCAGCTCGGTTTCAATTTCATCCATACTGGGGACATTTCCCTTTGCGTAGGGATGCTCAAGCGCGCCGCAGAGCGGGCAAGGCTGGCCGTCTTTCAGCTCTTCGCGTTGTTTGTCCAAGCTAAGCTGCAAACGGCGCAAGCCGTCTTTTTCACGCAGCGCTTCCAGCTGGTCTTTGTGCTCGCGCAGCGGGATGCCTGCCAGCAGCGCATTGATTGCTTCCTCCGCCTGACTCAACTCATTATTCAAAGCCTCAAGCCTCGTGCCTGCTTCCAGGTGAGCCTGTGCTGCAACCCCCTTCTTTTTTTCAGCTTTTTGATGCTCCGTCTTTTTTTGAAGAAGTTTTTCTTTGGCCAGTTTCAGTCTCTGTTCAGCCTCTTGCAGGACTTCAAGCAATGCAAGCAGCCTTTCCAGCCCGCCATTAAGCAAAGTCTGGTCCGCCTCGCAGTCCTGCAAGGCCTGCGCAGTATCCTCCAGTTTGTTCTCCAGCTTGCTTTTGTTTTGCAGCAGAGTTTTTTGCCTCATTGTTTCAGACTCCAGGCCCAGCCTGATTTCCGTGGTTCTTTCCTCTGCCGCGGCGACTTGGCTTTGCCGGTCACGAATTTGGATATCTTTCTCGCGGGCGTCCCGCAAGCGAGGTCGCAGCTTCTCGAGCTGGTTTTTCAGCGTTTCAAGCTGTTTTTCACACTGCAGGCGTTCGTTCTCGGCTTCCTGCGCCTCATTTTGCAGTGCAGGCAGAGCCTCCTGGTTTTCCCGCAATTGCGTTTCTTCTCTTTCTTTTTGCCGGCGCTGTGCTTGCAGCTCGGCATGTTCGACGGCCAGTTCGTTGGCCCGCAACGCTGCATTCAGTCTCTGCCGCCGCGGCTCAAATTCCTGTAAGATCTGCTGTAATTCCTGCGCTTCTGCAGTAAGGTTTTCCTTTTCTTGCTCAAGCTTTTTGCCTATTTGGTACCACTGACAAGCCGCCTCTACGGTTTTGATTTCAATTTCAAGCGCGGGCAATTTCTTCTCTAAATCAGCCTGTTTTCTTTGCAATTGCTCCAACTCCTCTGGGCCAAGCAGGGTCACAGCGCCAATTTGAGCCTCAAGTCTCTGCAGCTCCACATTTTTTTCCCGATAGCGATTGAATGCCTCCACAGATATCTTGCGATAGAGTTTGGTGCCGGTGATTTTTTCCAGAATTTCAGCGCGCTCGTTATGCTTGGCCTGCAGAAAGGCGGCAAAGTCGCCCTGTGCCAGGAGCATGGTGCGCGTGAAGCGCTCGAAATCCATGCCGCAGAGCTTTTCGACTGCGGCAGGTACCTTGCTTACTTTGTCCTCGATTATCCTATCGGTTTCGGTGTCGGGGCCGACCTCGACCAGGATATGCTTTCCGGGCTGCAATCTGCCGTCGGCCCTTTGGCGAGCACGCCGTTGCGACCATGCAGCCCGATAGCGCTTGCCCTTAACCAGGAAGCTCAGCTCCGCCCGGCAATGCCCGCTTTGCCGGCTCATGATCTCGTTGCCGCTTTGGTTGATGTTTTCCAGGCGCGGGGTGCGTCCATACAGAGCCAGGCAGACAGCGTCCAGAATGCTGCTTTTTCCGGCGCCGGTGTCCCCGACTATGGCAAAGATGCCGCTGGCCTGGTACTCGGGATGGCTCAGGTCGATCTCCCAGCCGCCGTAAAGCGAATTCAGATTGCTAAAACTGATTTTTTCAATTTTCATGACGGTTTATACTCCGTATAAAAAGCTGGTCAGGCAGGAGTTCGGACACTAAGACACACTAAGGCGCACCAAGTTTTTTTTACGGCTTGGATTCTAGCTCTCTGCTTATTGGTTCTCGTCTCTTTCAAGCATGTCTCTGACCAGGATGTGGTATAGATTCAAAAGCTTCTCGTTTTGCTCTGCCGGCAGTTGTTGGTTTTCAAGCAATCGCTGAAAGACCTGCGTATGCTCCAAGTCTTTCAGGTTTTCATTTTCTTGCAAAGCCTGCAAGGCTGTGTTGACAACCTGTTTGTTGCTGATTCGCAGCGGCAGCAGCCCGGTATTTTCGAGTAGAGCATCGATTTTTTCACGCAAGTCAACACAGAGTTCATCGCTATCGTAGATAATCTCCAGCCAGGCCTGCACTCCGTCCTCTTTGAGCTGCTTCAAGCTGCTTTCTATCGCCGTCCAGTCACCATGTATGCGTTCCAGCCTTTGCCAGGCGGGTATTTCCAGCAGCTCGACGCTGGGCTTACAGTCCTTGTTGAACTCTATAATGCGCAGGCTTTTTTGCTGTTTGGCTTCATTAAAGCCCATTGCCAGGGGCGAGCCGGAGTAGGCGACAAGCTCATTGCCGTCCACGATTTGCGGCACGTGCAGATGCCCCAGAGCCAGGTAGTCGAAGCCCTGGCAAATCTGCCCGGACTCGATATGCGCCAGTGTGCCCACATAAAGCTGGCGCACGCCGTCGCCTTCGGTTATCAGCCCCCCTTGTGTATAAAGGTGTCCCATGCCGATAAGCGGCAGCGGGCGGGCAGCCTCACGGCGTTTTTCGGCGGCTAGCTCGGCAATCTCCCGGTAATGTTCTGCGATGCCCTGTTTGAGTTTTTCGGCGGCCTGCTGATAGTTTTCGCCGGCTTCATAACTGCGCACATCACGGTCACGCAGATAGGGCACAGCTGCGACAAGCAGCTCGAGCTGGTCGGAGTCGTCATAAAGGCAGATAAGCTCCTCGCTGACATTCTCTTTTTTGCTGCCTATCACATGTACATTCAGGGTCTTGAGCAGCTCCCTGGGAGCTTCCAGGAAGCTGGGCGAATCATGATTTCCGCCGATAATGACCACATGCCTGCAGCTGCTGTTGCTCACCTGGCGCAAGAAGTCATAGTATAGCTGCTGTGCACGGTTGCTGGGCACGCTGTTGTCAAAAATATCGCCGGCCACCAATAGGGCGTCTATTTTTTCTTGCTCCAGTTTTTCCAGCAACCAGCTAAAAAAGGCGCTAAACTCATGGTCCCGGCTCTGTCCATATAAGCGGCAACCCAGATGCCAGTCGGAACTGTGCATGACGCGCATAGCAATCTCCGTTTTATTTAAAATCTCGGCTTTGTTCTTCTGCGATTAACCTGTCCGGAACAAGGGAGCAATTCGGGCACTGCCCCCATTTCGCCTGTGGCCGGGTTGATTCCCTCTGAGACAGTATATATTATACCTTGCATCCGCATAAATTTCAATGTGCCAGCGTCTAAATATTTTTTTTAACAGCAAACTGAAACGGGTCAAGCTTAAGGAGTCCGGGATGTCATATCAACTCGAGGTGGGCGCACGTAGCGTCGAGGATGTTTTCGCGGCCTGTCTCGGCGGCGCCGACCGTGTGGAACTCTATGTCAGCCCCAGCGAAGGGGCTTTGACCCCCAGCGCCGGCCTGGTCAGGGCCTGCGTGCAGGCGCGCCAGGCCGCCGCGCTAGACATAGGCCTGTTCGCCATGCTCAGACCCAGGGCGGGAGACATGCTTTACAGCAAAGAGGAATTCAGCACCATGCGCCATGACCAGGAGCTGCTGCTGCAACAAGGCATAGACGGGCTTATGTTCGGCGTCTTAACCCCGGAAGGCGAGCTGGACCTGGCGCGCATGCGCGAGCTGATGAAACACTGCGGCTCCAGGCCGGTCACGCTGCACCGCGCTTTCGACGCCGTGCGCGACCCCTTCAAAACCATGCGCCAGGCCATAGACCTAGGTGTGGAATATCTGCTTTGCGGCGGACTGACACAAAGCGGCAACTGGGACCGCAAGCTGCTGCCAGAGCTGTTTGAGCTGGCCGCCGGCAAAATCAAGATGGTCATAGCCCTGGGACCCTCGTTCAAAACCGTCAATCTGCCCGACTTCTTACTCAACAGCCCCTTCCAGGAATACCACATAGTCAATGGCTACCGGCAAAGAGCCTCAGCCATGAAATATAGACCCGGCATGGAAGCGGAGGCAGACGACTATCTGCGGAAAAACCAAGCCACTGTGGAATATCTCGAGGAAAGCGCAGTACGCGAGATACGCGATATCATGGACAAGCACGAAAGACAGTAGACTTTTTTGGACACTAAGAGACATTAAGGCATAGCAAGCACAACAAAAGGAAAGAATAGTATAGTGTTAGACAAAGCTTTATTTATTCGTCAGCTGCAACTGCTGGGAGTTCAGCCCGGCATGCAGCTTTTAGTGCATTCCTCACTGCGCAAGCTGGGCGCAGTGGTAGGCGGCGCCGACAGCATCATCGACAGCCTGCTGGAGATACTAGGCCCGGAAGGCACGCTGATGATGTCAACGGTTTCCGGCAATGTCAACCGCGAACAGCCGGTTTTTCATGTAGAGCATACGCCCAGCACTGTGGGTGTTCTCTCAAATGTGTTCCGCAAACGTCCCGGCGCACTGCGCAGCCTGCACCCAGTGCACTCGATTGCGGCCCTGGGAGCCAGGGCGGAGTTTTTTTGCGAAGGGCATTTACAGGCCCGCACAGCCTGGTCGGAGGACAGCCCCTACGGCAAGCTGATGCGCCAGGACGGGCATATCCTCTTCCTGGGTACAAATTTCAGCGCCAACACCTGTATGCACGCCCTCGAGATCGAAGCCAAGGTGCCCGGCCTGCACACACCGGAAAGCAGTACCCTGTACGTCTGCGATTACGACAATCGCTGGCATCAGATCGAACATCATTGGCATGCCCCGAAAAAAGACTCCTATGTTGACATGGAGCAAGTGGTCGAAAAGGCCGGCGCTCTGAAGTACGGCGTCTTGGGCAAAAGCATCTCCAGGCTGGTGCAGGCCGGCAAGATGCGAGAACGCCTGCTGCCCATATTCCTGCATACCCCGGAGCTGGCAATTCGAAAACTCAGCGACAGCGAGTTTATCTGGGAGTAGCCAGCTTCTCAGGCTTTAGAGCCACTGAAAAAGCTCGTTAGAGCTGCTCGGCTCGGCCCAATTGATCTGCAGAGTTTTCTGGCCGCAGGGTATGCTTACCAGGCTGCCGTTCTCGAAATCGTTGGGTTTGGAGTTTTGCGGCAAAGCCAGGAGCCTGGGGAACATGGCGGCAAAAGCCTCTGCCTTGCTGATAGTAGGCAGCAGGCTATGACTGCCGCCCTCGTAATATTTGATATAATGCGGCTTCCCCAGAGACTGCAGCTTTTCTACCAGGGGAATAGCATGCCCTTCGTGACCAACGGTCTCATCCTCAGTGCCATGCTCCAAAAAAACCGGACAGAGGATGCTTTGGGCGTGTTCGATGACGTTGCGTGCGGAAAGCTCATACTCGGTGAAGAAGCGTCCGGCCCAGGCGACTTTTTTCGGCGAAAGCCAGGTAATTGCCGAGGAGGAATATATGGCGTTAAAGGTTTGCGGAGCAAAAATGGCACTCAGCAGTGCGATATGCCCGCCCTGGCTGCCGCCATAATGGAAAATCCGGCGCTGATTGGCTTGCGGGAAAAGCAACAGAGCCTCACGCAGCATATTAAGCACGTCGAAGACCTGTAAAAAGCTGGCATCATAAGGTATGTAGGAACCACTGCCGCTGACTTCATTAAAGTCATAGCCACTCATGCGATATTCGCAGGACAGGCATATTAAGCGCTGCTCCTCAGCAACTTTTTTCATTATCTCAAGGTGTCCAAAGCGGTTGCCGCCCCAGCCATGTGTGAAAAGCATAAAGCCACTGTTTGAATCAATTTGCTGCGGCAGCAAGGCCAAGGCCCTGATAGGCTTGCTGTAGTTGAGTGAATTAACGCTGTCAAAAACAAACTCGAATTTTCGCATTGTGGTCTTTCCGTAGAGGGTAAAAACAAAGCCCCGCCACCGCAGGCAAGCGAGGCTTCAAAAAGTGGTTTTGGACACGAAGACACACGAAGGGCGCCGCCTCAGGCTATTGCAATTGTGGCAGCAAGTCATAGGCCAGACGCGGCGTAAATTCAAAAAGTATAAAGCCAGGCGCGGCGGCCTGCCGGCAGGCCTGTATCTGGCGCATCAGTTCTTGCGCCGACATATTCTCGCTACTCACCCCTATGCCTGGCAGTATTGATTCCAGTCCGCCAAGCTGCTGTTTTTGACGGCTCAGGTCATTGGCGAAAAGCGCGCTGCTGCTGCGGTAATTCATCGGGCAGACAAAGTCTAGCAGGCGTTCTTTTTGCCAGCGAACCCAGTCTTGTCCCACCGTATTTCTGGCATTCTGCCAATCGGTGTAGACTGCGGCTGACAGCAGCATCTGCGGTCGCTGCGCCTTCACCGCCAGCCTGATATCTCTGACCAGGCTGCTGATGCTGAGCCGGCGGAACTCCTCCCATTTTTGGCGCTCCTGATATTGCGCCGTGTCGGGCCAGTGCGGTAGCGGGCTTTTCAGGTATGCGGCAAATGCCTCGCGGCAGGCCTCGCAATAGCAGGCCTGGCTGCCCGGATAGCGGATCAGGTCCAGGTGCAGGCCGTCCAAGGCGTAGCGTCTACTGAGTTCGGCGGCGCATTCGATCAGCTGTCTGCGGTTAACGCTTTGACTGGGGCAGAGCCAGGGCAGCAGGGTTCCATTGGCTTGGCGTTGCAAGCGTCCCTCCGCAGCCAGGCGGCGCAGTTCCGTCTCCGAAAAATCCTGTGCACCCAGGCAGCTCAGCCAGAGATGCATGGCCAGTCCCTGCTGTCGGCAGGCCTGCAAGCAAAGCTCGATTTGTCGTGCATTGCTATCGAGGGGGGCAAAAGCATGCGCCATATTTGGGAAGACGGCACTGAAAGATGATTTTTTCAGCAGGCTTATGCTTTCCTCCCAGGCTAGTCCTGGCAATCCCTGTGGGTTTCTGCACCACACTGCCTTAAACTCATTAGGCTTGGCGGGCAGCTGCGCCAGTCCCGCATTTCGCAGTTGATTCATGCAGTTTATGGCATAAAGCCTGCTTTGCTCGTACTGCCGGTTCTGAAAAGCGTCATTAGCCAGGTTCAATTCTTGCGTCGCCTGCCGTCTTTTATCTGCGCTGGCATTAGCCAGGGCGAAGCGGGCGCGGTTCAGGCTGGCGGCGGCGGCCACCTGCTCCAAACCAGGCAGAAAACGCTGCATCTGTGCCAGAAAAGTAGCGAAGGCCGCCTCCGGGTCCTGGTTCAAAAACACATGTGTCATCCAGAACCCGCACTGGTTTTCAACGATGGCAGGATAGCCGCTGCTCCTGCCGGCGCTGTCCAGCCACCAGGCATTGACGCTGAAAGCCTTCGAGGGCGACAAGGCGATAAATGCTCCGGACTGCTGCCGAAAAGGCCGTCCGCCGGCCAGGCGCTGCTCCAATGGCTGCACCATTGCCAGTGGCTGAGGCAGGGACTTAGAAAGCGTAAAACGCCCTGCCGGAAATTGCAGCCGGGCCGCCAAAAGCGGCGGCAGAGCATGAAAAACCCCGAGTTTGCCGCGGTTTTGCACATACAGGTTGAGCGCCCTCAGCTGTGCCGGCGAGGCGGCCTCGGCAAAGGGTAGCAGTAGAAGCTGATATGGATACAACAGGCTGGCGCTGCAGTCCTCCTCTTCGAGAACCGCAGGAAAAAGCCCGCCCTGGAACAGATTATCTCCCAGATGCCTGGCGTAATTGTAGGCCTCCTTCTGCTGTTGACCATTGCCGCCGCTGCGCAGCAGGGCGATGCTGCAGTTGGGCGCGAGCAGCTCGATGCCGGCAAACTGCAGCAGCACTTCGCCGGCTCCGCCCCGCCAGGCGGCAATGCGCAGCATATTGGCTTGTCGCCAGGAATTGCTGGCGCCCTCCGGCAAAAAACCGCTTTTAGGGATGATGGCCTCCTCCCAGGCGCCATCGCCTTCCGGAGCGAAAGCGGCGGCATACCAGCTGTTGCCTACCCGCAGATAGACATTAAACTGGTTGACTAGCGCAGTGTTGAAGCTGCGATAGCGAAGGCGCAGAGCCGAGGTCTGCGAAAGGTCGGCTTGCAGTGGAAAATCCCAGCAGGCGCGGTTGGCGCCCTGCAAGGAAAAACGCGCCTGCAACTCGATGGCGGGCTGATTGGCGGAGAAGCTGCGCAGATTGGCGGCGGAGCCTGCCGCACTGGGGATACAGGTGGCCGCCGCACGAGCCAGGTCCAGCGATTGGCTAAAGCCGTGGAAAACCGGCAATAAAAATAAAAACAGCAGCCCGGCGCGCAAAATGGACGGCATTGGCTTGGATAGATGCAGGAAAAACATATGCGAGAATAAAAAGACGCGGCGACAGGCTCAAGAGCAGCCCAGGATGACGGCGTTTAGCGCGGTTTGTTAAACAACACCGAGTGCGGCGGGCGGAATTCACGCGAAGGCTCGCCGCAGTCGGGACAACGGCGGTCTCTTTGCTGACGCTTCAGAAGAAAGACCTTTTCACATTTTCGACAGGACATAAGCCGGGAGCGCGACGGCTCCCAGCCGCCGGCTTTGCGCCGCAGTCTAAACAAGACGTAACTGCCGGCCACAAAAACCAGCAACAGCATGGTATAGAGCAGCAAGCATTCTTCAATATGCAGATTGATATTCATGATAACAGCAATATCCGGTAAAGCT
>JAAZIY010000009.1 GCA_012800625.1 Lentisphaerota bacterium | reverse complement strand
CGTATGTAGTACACGCTTTAGCGTGCTCCCCGCTCCCGCTCCCGCTCCCGTTCCCGCTCCCGCCCCCGTCCCAAAAATCAGGATTTCTCATGTCATTACTTTCCGAGCCAGCGCTTTTCACCCAGCGCATCTATGCGCTCATCCACCAGGAGAGCGCCTTGCACGCGGATTTTTTATCATCGCATCTACGCCAGGCCTCCCTAGCCTACTTCAAACAGCCGGGCAAATGCCTGCGCCCCAGGCTGCTAGTGCTAGCCTGCCTGGCCGCGGGCGGCGAAGCCGACGACGCCATGCCGGCGGCGGCAGCGGTTGAAGTCTTCCACACCTGGACGCTATTACACGACGACATCATCGACCATGACCACCTGCGCCGCGGACAGCCCAGCGCCCATGTGCTAGGCGCTCAACTGGCTCGTCAAAGCTGGGCTTTGCCCGAGGAAACCGCCAACGACTATGGCCGCAGCCTGGCAATCCTCGCCGGCGACCTCCTGCAAGGCCAGGCCATGCATCTCATAGCCGGAGCACCCAGGCTCGCCGCCGAACTGAAAAACCTACTGCTTGCCAAAATGTGCGCCGAGCTTTATCCGCAATTGCTTGGCGGCGAGCAAATCGACGTCGAGCTCTCCTTCCGCAAGCCGGAGCACTGCCGCGAAGAGGATATACTGGAGATGATGCGTCTCAAGACCGGCGCGCTCCTATCCTACTGCGCCTGGGCCGGGGTGATGCTGGCCGGGCAGGACAAGCAGGAGCTGGCCGCGCAGCTGGCACAGTTTGCCGAGTTCTGCGGCATCGCCTTCCAGTTGCAGGATGACATACTAGGCGTCACTGGCAACGAACAGCGGCTGGGCAAAAGCATCGCCTCCGACCTGCGCGAAGGCAAGCGCACCGTATTGCTCTGCAAGGCTTGGCAAAAGCTCAATCAGGCTCAAAAAGAGCATCTGGGCAAAACCCTGGGCAATCCGCAATGCGGCAGCGAGGAGCTCGAAGAGGCCCGACAAATAATCATCAATAGCGGCGCCATCGAGGCCAGCGCCAAGCTGGCGCAGCAATATATAGACAAGGCGGAAAATATACTAGACAAAGCTCTGCCCGACTGCGAGGACAAACAAAACCTAAGACAATGGAGCCAGGCCATGCTCAACAGAAAGCATTAGCACAAACCTGAAGAACTATACATGAATACAGGCGCAAAGCAACAAGCCGCTGAGGCGAGAAACAGCGGCTTACTTTCTCAGACAGCTCCAGCGGCACTAGCCAGTATTCCCGGAAGCCTGCAATTCCTCAGGGCTCAAAGTAAGGCTTTAACATGATGTAGTTAAGCGCCAGCTCCTCGCCAGGCTCTGCCGACTCGTCTGAAAAACTGATTTGCACCTCGCTGCCTACCGCTTTAAAGCGCACATGATGCAAATTGACCCTGGCCAAGCCTTTCAAGCGCGTATTGGTTCTCTGGTCATTGCGCCGGTCCACATAAACATAGCTTTGCTTGGGAAGAACTTCGGCCCCCTCAGAAAATTCCACCTTGAGTGGATGCGGCCTGGGATTGCTGCGCTTCTGCAACATATCTTGATAGTCAGCTGTGACAAACTGCAGAGTGTAGACCCGGCCTGGAATTAGCCCGCTGGCGCTTTGGCTGATTCTATTGGCAGTGCCGGCTTGTCTCTTCAGCAAACAAAAGCTGTCGCCGGTTCCGGACGGGGCTCCCCAGCGGCGCTGACTGTCGGCGCCATAGCCTGGAAATGACGCTGTGCTAACACTGCCGTTCTCAGCGGCCTGCACCTTCCAATGCCGCAACGAGTCGGCAAAGTCACAGTTTTGCAAATGTCCAGGGTTATATCTATAGCCGTATTCATTCGACAGCATTTCGCTCTTGCCTTCCACGCAGTAATGGCGCAGCAAACGCATGGACCAGCGGAACAGCTCCTCGTCGCCATAATAGCCTCCCCAGTAGCCTATCACTCCCAGCTTGTCAAAGGCTGGATCGGTCGCGGCCAAATGCAACTGCATATCTAGAAAGTATTTGTAGTCAACCTCCGGCAGCACATCCAGTGAAATGATGGGTATCTGATTAAAGTTGCCAAAAATCATGCCGGTATACTGAGCTGCGTTCGGATAGCACTGCTCAAACTTCAACATAGTGTCAAGCACACGGTCCTGAAGATAGCTGCGAGCCAGCTCTTCATTTGGCTTGCTTTGGCAATAAGCCTCGAAAAGCACTTTGCCCTGGCCTCGGGAGGCGTTGACACTAGCACTGAAAAAATCGCTGTGCATACCTGGAACCGAGGGTTTACCGACGATCCAGGTGTATAAAAAACTCTGCTCCGGAGCGCTAAACTGCCATAGTGCATCCGTGTAATAATAAAGAAAAGGTCGGGTGAAAAACTGCTCATCACAGGTAATGCCATTATACTTGTCTTCTTGAAAACCTTTGGCCGTACGCAACTTTTCCAGCAGCGACTCCGCACTCTGGGGCGAACTAGTGCCCAGATTAGCCAACCAATGTCTGCCGCTGGCCTGGTACTCAGGCAAATGCTGATCTGGGATATAGTTGCCATTCAAAGTGGTTACTGCAGGCAAGACATGTTTTTTGTAAAAAGCCCAGTCGTATTTGCCGTTTTGCCTAACCATACTATTCTGCGGCGCAGAAAAGTGGAATATCTCGCTGATGGCATACAGCTTTAGCCCGGCTCCGGGAACGACGCCTTGAATCCTCAGGCTATGCCGCCCGCGCTCCAAATATCGAAAAGCCTCCCGCCCCTCGCTTTTGCCGTCTATAACTGAGCCAAGCCCAGACAAGCTGAGGCTAAGCCCGGCAGAGTTGCCGGCATTTTGCAAAGCCAAATAAACCCAGCCGGTTTTAGGGTTGTCAAAGTCGAAGCTTTGCTCGCTAGCAGTCAGCCTTGCGTCAATAAGCTCGACGACAAAATTATTTAGCCTTTTGTGCGCACTCTCATCGACGGGTGCAAGCTCTACCAGGCTGATCTGATGGCTTCTAGAAAATACGCTTTGTCCTGTGTTACGATTACGCAATTCTATTTCAAGCAGATGGTCTCCGGTCTTCAAGCCAGCCAGACTAATATTGTTTAGCTCGGGTTGCATCTTTTGCTGCGCAAAGGGGCGCTGGTCTACGCTAACATGAACCTCATGTTCATCACATATCTTTTGCTCTCTCATACCGAAAGCTTTAAAGCTGATTTGCGGCTTGTTAATCGGTATATGGTTCAAGCGAGGCTCCCAGGGCAGCAGCCTGACCTTGGTCTGCTCCTCCAACTCCCGGGGCAGCTGTGTGCCACTTAGTGCCTTGGAACTGATTGCTTCTAGTTTCAGGTCCCCAATCTGAAGTTCGCCGCTAAATCCTTGCGCATAAATGGTAAAGGTATAGCCTTTGTCCTTGGATTCCATCAACGTGAAGACTTCCTCGAAATACTCCCAGCCATCGGTGTTCTCCGGCAACTCAAGTATTCCTCTTGCTGCCCACCAACCTTGGTTGTGTAAAAGTATGCCTCCCCGAACTGCCTTGAAGTCACTGCTTTTGAGCCAGGCACTGATCTTATACGTCTCCCCCGCCACCAACATCTTGGTGTCAAGCTGTCTAATCCTGGCATTGCCAGGCTCACTGAGCTCAGCCTTTAAAACCAGCGCCCCGCCAGACTTGGGGCCGCCACCAAGCTCAAACTGCAAATACTGGCGCACACCAAAGTGCCAATATTTGGGCCAGTCAAGCTGCTCAGCCTCAAAGTCGGGATTGATCAGCAGATTCTGCCCAGGCTCAACCGCAGCATAAAGCGCGACGGACAGAAAAACAAACACTACATGAAAAATCTTTTTTAACATCAACAACAACTCCGGTTTTGTTTTCCTTGGATATCGGCAATGCTAACTGCATGGCTCTTGGCGAAGCTCAAATGAATTGGGGACAGATGGGGATAGCGTTAGAGACCGCCATTCAAAGATGAGCTTCAAGGCTGCAATAAGCGTAAATGTGTTTTAGAAGACAGACTGCCTAAGGCTCAAAATATGGCCTTAGCTGAATATAATTCAAGGCTAGTTCTTCGCCAAACTCTGCATTCTGGTCTGTAAACTTGATTTCAACCTCGCTTTTTAGAGCCTTAAACCGCACATGATGCAGATTGGTTCGAGCAAGGCCTTTCAATCGAGCCTGGGTTTTTGCGTCAACGCGGTCGTGAACATAAACATAACTTTGTTCTGGCAAAACCTCGGCGGAGTCTGACAGTAAGGCCTTAATAGGATGCTGCCTTGGGTTGCTGCGTTTCTGCAACATATCTTGATAATCCGCAGTGACAAATTGCAGTGTATAGGTTTTTCCCGGTGTCAGACCAGTAGCGATTTGGCTGATGAAATTTGCACCCTTGGTCTGCCGTTTTAACAGACAAAAACCATCTCCGGTTCCTATAGGCCCGCTCCAGCGGCGCTGACTGTCGGCGCCAAAGCCTGGAAATGTCGCTGTGCTAACACTGCCATTTTCAGCGGCCTGCACCTTCCAATGCTGCAATGCGTCGACAAAGTCACAGTTTTGCAAATGCCCAGGGTTATATTTATAGCCATATTCTTTTGAAAGCATTTCGCTCTTGCCTTCTATGCAATAATGCCTCAACAACTGCATAGACCAGCGCAGCATCTCCTCATCGGCATAATGTCCGCCCCAGTAGCCGATCACGCCCAGCCTGTCAAAAGCCGGATGCGTGGCTGCCAGCTGCAACTGCATGTCCAGATAATACTTGTAGTCGACTTCGGGCAGAACGTCTAAAGAGATAATCGGCAACTGATTGAAATTGCCAAAGATCATGCCAGTATATTCTGCTGCGTTGGGATAGCACTGCTCAAACTTCAGCATCGTGTCAACTAGCTTGTCCTGAAGGTAGGCACGCGCCTCTTCCTCATCCGGCTTGCTGTGACAATACGCCTCGAAAAGCACTTTCCCCTTGCCGCGGGAAGCATTCACGCTGGCGCTAAAAAATTCGCTGTGCATACCGGGCACAGAAGGTTTGCCCACTATCCAAGTGTAGAGAAAACGCTCGGCAGGCGCCTGATAGCGCCACATTGCATCAGTGTAGTAGAACAGGAATGGGCGGGTGAAAAACTGCTCATCACATGTAACTCCCTGATAACGGTCTTCATTCATACCCGAAGAGCCAGAGATTCTTGCGATCAGGTCATCCCCGCTCTGAGCTGATGTCGTATTTAGGTTTCCCAGCCAACGCAAGCCAAGCGCATTGAAGGCAGACAGCCGGTTGTTTGGCAAACTACCTTTGTTGACAGTGGTGACATTCGGAAAGACATACTTGCTAAAAAAATTCCAGTCATATCTGCCATTTTGCCGCACCACGCTGTTTTGACAGGCAGGACAATGAAAGATTTCACTGATGCAGCGCAGATTCAAGACCCCGCCGACAGTGGCCCCCTTGACATTGACTTGCTGTCTGCCTGCGTTCAAATATCGAAAACATTCCAAGCCCGGCGTATTGGCATCAATGACAGTGCCTAGACCTGAAATTTCTGCCCTGAGCTGCGTTGCCTCCAGTACATTCTCAAAACACAGATAAACCCAACCATCTTTGGGATTGTCAAAAACAAAGCTTTGCTCAGTGCCATCAAGTTTTTCATGCAGGGCTTCCAGGACAAAGTTATTCAAGCGTCTATAGGCTTCTGGCTTTACTGAAGCAATTTCACGCAAGGTAATTGGATAGCTTTGTCGAAATAACGATTCTCCTTTATCTTCGCCTTGTTTCTTGACTTCAAGCTCCAGGCGATAATCGCCGGGTTTCAGGCCGGCCAGGTCCAGCACATTAAGCTCTTTTTCCAGACTCTGAACCCGCAAAACCTCCCCGTCTATTTTTGCGCTGCATTCATACTGCTGCTGCAACATTGCAGCCGTCATACCGTAGCTACGGAAGCTAAGCTTAGGGTTACTCACAGGTATGTAGTTCAGGCGCGGCTCCCAGGGCACCATCCTAAACTTGCTTTGTTCAACCAGCTCCTCGGGCAACTGCGTGTCGCTCAGTGCCTTTGCGCTCAGCGCCTCCATTTTCAACTGTCCAATTTTTAGCTCGCCACTATATTCATGCGCATAGATAACAAAGGTGTAACGTTTATCCTTGGAGTCCATCAGGGTAACGACTTCCTCGAAGTACTCCCATCCCTCGGTGTTCTCCGGCAGCTCAACAATTCCTTTTGCGGCCCACCAACCTTGGTTGTGCAACAAGATACCGCCTCGCTTAGCCTTGAAATCGCTGCTTTTAATCCAAGCGCTGATCTTGTACTGCTCGCCGGCCACCAGCATCTTAGCATCAAGCTGTCTAATCCTGGCGTTGCCAGGCTCACTCTGCTCTGCTTTCAAAACTATCGCCCCGCCAGACTTGGGACCGCCACCAAGCTCAAACTGTAAAAATTGGCGCACACCAAAGTGCCAATATTTGGGCCAGTCAAGCTGCTCAGCCTCAAAGTCGGGATTGATCAACAGGTTCTGCCCAGGCTCAACCGCAGCATGTGTAACTGTGAAAAGGAAAAGAGCCAAAACGAAGAAAAAAGACCTTGAGCTTGTGTGTTCCATAAATATTACCAAATGTTACATAAAAAATGTCTGCGTCTAAATATTCCCTGGAAAACAATGGTTAGGCGGCATCCAAAAAAGGTGTATGCAGGATTTTGGTACGAAGGCAGACCAAGACACAGCAATCTCGTCTTACTGCTGAGCAGTCAGCATTTGCAGGATTTGTTTTCTGATTGTAGCATGGTCATTAGTACCCTGAGTCTGCAGCATGGCGGCATACGCGGCCTGGTTGCTTTGCTTTAACATCTCAAGCAAAGTATAAAGCTCTATGCCCTCCCTGATCGCCTCGCTTCTTTTGGATGGAATCCACTCATCGGGGTCGCCGCCATATACCACAGAATAACTTTGGTGTACGCCTGGACGCCATGGATTGGCCATGTCCTTAAAACACCAATAGGAAAAGCCTCGCACATTCTGCGCAGCGAGAGAAGAAATAAAGTCTCGCATCTCTGAGCCTGGCACAGTACGGTTCTGCACCCAGTAGCACCATATCTCCTTGCCGGAATCACGCAGTATTTTCATGCGCTCGGGGTTCATTACATTCTTTTCCGGAGCTATGACATCTATGGCAGCAGCCAGCTTGCGTATGGAATTTGGAGCCAGGCCATAGTGCAGATTGTTGTAAATGCGCAACTGGGGGTCACATTCCTTCACAGTAGCAGCAACTGCCAGCATATAGGGCATATCACGCTCGCTAGGCTCATCACATAAATTCAGGAAAACTCTATCGTAACCCAGCCCTCTTTGCCTACAGGCCTCTACAAGAACACGCACATACTGCTGAACTCGGCTGCGCCACTCATCGGAAAACTCAACTATCTCTGCTCCCTTCATTTCACCTAGAAAAAAAGAAGGGCGCATATAAAAAATCAGCTTGCCGGGCTGCACCATTAGTTGGCGTTCAGCGTCTAAGTTATCCCAGTTCATTTCATCTGCCTGGATTTTACCCTGCTCATCAAAAACTGGATTTATGATGTTATGCGGGTGAATCAAACGCGTGTTTTGATGCATATTGCGTAAACACGCTATGCTCGCATCACTCTTTTTATCGAGAGCAAACCTGGAGTAGTAAGAATAAGAAAAGGTATTTAAGGGCTTGGAATTAGGATAATTTGTGTCATAGCTGTGGGCTTTTAGCAAAGCGCTGCCTTTAACACCGCCACCAGACCAGCTGACTGGCGATTCAGACAGCCCAGGCTCCAGACCCAGAGTCACAAGAAAATATACCTGTCTGGTCATACCGCCGGCAATCTTGAGTAGCAAACGACCAGTTGCGTCAGGGCGCAGCAAAGGCAAGGCATCGTCAACGCAGTAGTTGGCCTCAGTCTCCACTGAGACCACTTCTCTGACTTGTACGTCAAGCCCGCCTTCAATCTTAAGCTCCAGCTCCACCGCTTCCGCGCTGCAATTACTGAAATTTAATACGACAGGCTCCTGCTCGCCTTTCATACCGTGCAACTCTAAGGGAGCATTAAGAACAGGGAGGCCGCATTGCAAGTGTAACAGGCGCTGCAGTGGGTCAGAGCTAGTTACAGCCAGCTTAACCCCCGGATATGCAGCCTGCAGAAGCTCGGCATTCAAGGCGAAAATCTCCCGCTGCAGGTCATAAAAAGGTAGACCGGCGCGCCTCACCGGGCTGCTCCGGATACCAGACCCGCAGCTTTTCAGCATAACTCTCAATTTTTTTCAAAAAAGCCTGATTGCCAGGGGCGTTTTGTCGCAGAGTCTGCAAATCATGCTGCAAGAGCTTGCGTGCGAGGCTTGCCTCACGTTCTTTTTTTCGGTCAGGGGTATATTCCACAATCTCAACGTCATCAAACCAAACCGTGCCACTGGAATTATGCAGATACAAAGTGACTCCCAGCTCTTTGCTGTCTCCACTATTAAACACTCTGCTTTCGTAGTATTTCCAAGGAAAACTGAAATAGCCTTCCCGTCCAGGACTAATCTTGCTATGGTCTGAACGCGGCCCGAACGCGACCAGCGATCGCATCAAGCCTCCATGCGGCCCTATATACATCACAGACCCGCCACCCCGCGTGGTATAAATGGAGTCCCCCTTGGCCCAAAACGATGCCACATACTGAGTATGCGGCTTGCAGGGCACATTAAGCTGTTGGATGCGGGAATACAGTTCACTCTTGTTGCTTATGCGCATGCTTTGCCCAGCGCTGTGGCTGTTGGTGTTGTCCAGCTGCACTTCGGCATTGGCGTGCAAAGGAGAAGGCCAAACCTCCCATCCCAAAGCATTGCCATCCTCATCTTTTTGGGCAAAGTTACCGTTGACTAGAAGATTGCCACCCAAAACACAAGCAAAGCTCGAAAGCAGAGCGAGAACAAAAACAACTCGTAAATACATTAAAAATCTAGTCGCGTCCCAAAGTTGAGACCTGAAGAGAAAAATAGCGTTTTGACTTGAAAAAACACAAAAGCTTGTCTTATTAATTTTGTGTCTGAAATTAAAGAAAGGACAAGCTTTTGTGAAAATCCAGATTTCCTTAAACTATAGCGTTGAAGTCTCTGAATTCAACCTCAGCTTTCTTGTTTCCGTTTTTAGGCAGCTGATTCCACTTTTGCTTTCAGGCTTCATTAGCTCCGTAATGCGCCAGCTTTCCGAGAGCATTGGCACCAGTTCCTCAGCCG
>JAAZIY010000494.1 GCA_012800625.1 Lentisphaerota bacterium | reverse complement strand
CCTTCCTGTCCTTCTTTCTTAAGGCTGCCGCAAAATGAGCCTCGCCTTTTCCCGGCTTAGCATTTGATAGGGATTGCAGCAGGCAAGACCAAATGCGCTGCCAGGCCGGCATCACTGTGGACAAACAGGCTCTTGTGTTCCCTGGCCCAGGCTTTGAGCTCGTCATTGCCGGCGTCCAGTTCCTCAAACACCTTGTCAATGCTGAAGGCCAGGCCACTTTCTCCTGCCAAGATAAGCCAGCGCCAGAACCCCGGACAGAAATCCATGCCGTAGTGAAAATTCTTGGCTTGGATGAATACATTGGCATCAAGCAAGTAAGCCATCATCAGCTCCAAATTCCACGGCGAGACTGTCAAATGTGGTCAGCGATTTTATTCCCAGCAAACTCAGCGCATCACGCAACAAGGTTTCCTCATTCATGGTGCTGTTCACCAGTGTCTGAGTAAAGCGGCGGCTGTTGCGCTGAATCAGGCTACGGTAGAAATCGCCGCCCCGTCCGGTTTTTCTGAGCTTCTGAAAACGTTCCTGCTCCAGACGATATTTCTCGCGCAGGGTTTTTGGGTCAATGAAGCCGGCGTCGAAAAGTCTTCTTAATATTACCAGGGAGCTGACCTTGTAAAGCCTGCCCAGTTCGGCGACATTAGCGTCCAGGCCGGCTCTGGGCAAATAGTTGTTTTTGATGTCTTTGATTGGCACCAGGAACTCGGCGGCGACCCGATTGCAGTGCTCTTCGGTTTTCCTTTCGTGCAGGCTGTCTGCGCTGCTGTCGGAAATTCCGCTCAGTCCCAGGCTTATATGAGCCAGCTCGTGTGCGATGCTGAACATCTGAGCGGCTTTGCTGTCCGCCCCGTTAATAAATATCAAGGGGGCCAGCTTATCGCAGAGGCTGAAGGCGCGGAACTCCTGCAAATCCAGCTTGCGCCGGTTGTTATGATTCACCACCGAGTTGATCATCACTAGGACCCCGGCCTCTTCGACCGCCTTGACCAGACGGCGCAGCGCCTCCTCCCAGCCTTTGCACTCCTGCTGTTGGCTCAGGGTGAAATTCAATATGCGCCGGATTGCGGCGGCGCTTTTAAGCGCCGATTCTTCAAGCCTGTTGCAGCCGACCAGGGGCGGAGGCTGGGCCGCCTCCTTGAGCAATTGCTCCTTATACCATGCCTGCCGGTTTTGGCAGGCGTGCAAGGTGTCCAGCAATGCGCTGCTGGGTTCCTCGTCATCCAGCATCTGTGCGCTGCGAAAGTCGGCTATAGGCAGTTTGAGGACGGGTGCCTGGGGAAGAAAAAAATAACCTGTGGCGGTGTTGCAGAGTTTGGCCAGCTTCTCTAGTTGTCGCAGACTGGGGCCGCTTTCGCCGCTCAGCCACTGCGGCCATTGCCGGAAGCGCAGCGTCAGCTGCGCATCGCTGAGCATGGCTCGTCTTGCCGCCCAACGCAAAACATCCGCCGAAACTGTCAGTGTGCCAGGCATTATATGCTCCAAAAATAAGCTTTTCCGTACTATAATACCCTGATGCAGACAAAACAAACCCGGCCTGGCCACGAAGAAGAGAGGACACGAAGGTACACGAAGGGGAGACCACGAAGGGCCACGAAGGGGG
>JAAZIY010000493.1 GCA_012800625.1 Lentisphaerota bacterium | reverse complement strand
TATTCCTTTTAGAAGGTCTATATTCGATCCCGTCCAAAAAAGGCGGGCAGGATTTTGGACACAAAGACACACAAATAAACACTAAGCCACAGCAAAAAAGCTCGACTCAGGCCATCTTGGCAACGCGGGCTGCCAGACGCTGTTTTTTGCGGTCCGCCTTGTTGGCATGAATAGAACCCTTGTTCGCGGCACGGTCAAGCTCGGAGAAGCATTTGCTCAAAAGTGCCTGGGCCTGCTCCTTGTTGCCCGAGCTTATCTCCTGGTTGAGGCGAATCTCGCTGGTGTGAACCCGTGATTTGCGTATGCGGTTAACCAGGCGCTTCTTGATATTGCTCCGGAGACGCTTGGCGGCTGACTTGGTGTTTGGCATCGTGTTACCTGTAAAGAAATGCGGTTGAAAGACAAAAATAAAAAATGCAACCTATAATATGAAGCATATTTGATGAATTGCAACTAAAAACCCGATGATTTTTTTGGGATGAGGGTAGAAAATCAGCCTCTGTTCCAGATACCGGCGGTACAGCAAAGCACAATAAATCAGACGAAGTCACAGCAAGCTGCTGTTGCAGCTTGAGCTTTTACGGAGCAGGCGGCTGCACACTCTGGCGCTGCATGCAGAAAAACTGTTTTCTACGGCAGGCTTGCCATGTGCGAGCTATATTTAACTATGGTTATCAGAAAGGAGATAATTATGTTCGATGCGAATGAAGAGTACTGGCGCGCTTACGCCACCGACGAGAGCCAGGTCCCGGAATACCATTTGCCTGACCCCTTGCTGCTCGAGGATGGCCGGCAGCTGCAAAATGCGGCGCAATGGGAAAATTTTCAACGAGGGCGGATACTGGAAAAATTGCAGCGCGAGGAATATGGCGCCATACTGCCGCGTGCGGATAGCATGCGTTTCGAGCTGCTTGGGGAGAAAACCGGAGCCTTCGAGGGCAGTGCCACACGAAAGGAGATACGCATACATAACCGTATGGCCGACGGCAGAGAACATAGCTTCGATATGCTGCTCTATATTCCAAACCAGCGTAAGGGCAAGGTGCCCGCCTTCCTGGGACTAAACTTCAAGGGCAACCATAATTGCAGCGACGAACCCGATGTGAGACCCAGCGGATTCAAGAAGCCATACTGCATCAATGAGCCGGAACGCGGGCTGCAGGTCGCGCGCTGGAGCTTCCGCCAAGCCGTGCAAAGAGGATATGCCTCGGCAACGGTCTGCTATCATGATATACACCCGGACGCTACCGGCTCGACGGGCAACAGCGCTTTCAAGCTGTTCTTTGAACCAGAACAATACGGCGATATCCAAGCGCAGTATTCGGTGATTGGCTGCTGGGCCTGGGGCCTGTCCCGGGCATTGGACTGCCTTGAGGCCGAGGCAGCCATAGACGCCGGCAAGGTGGCATTGCACGGGCATTCGCGGCTGGGCAAAACATCCCTGTGGGCCGGAGCCATAGACCGGCGCTTCGCCCTGGTCATCAGCAATAATTCCGGCTGCGGCGGAGCCACCCTGCACAAACGCAAATATGGCGAGAACCTGTCGCAGCATTTTGACGCCCATGTCAAATGGGGCGTGCCGCCCTGGTTCGTGCGCAAATGCAGCGAGTATATCTTCCGGGAAGAGGAGATGCCCTTTGACCAGCATGAACTTTTGGCGCTGATGGCACCGCGCCCGCTGGCACTGGGCACCGCCAGCCTAGACCAGGCAGCCGACCCGCTGGGCGAGTTTATCGCCGCCAAAGAGGCAAGCAAAGTCTATAGGCTCTATGGCTCGAAGGGACTGGAATTGACCGAGATGCCTGGCGAAAACCAGGGCTGCATCGGAGACCTCAGCTTCCATTACCGCAGCGGCAAGCATGATCAGACCGAGTTCGACTGGCAACAGTATTTTAACGTGGCCGATAAATACCTAAAAAGGGAAGAGCGCTAG
>JAAZIY010000492.1 GCA_012800625.1 Lentisphaerota bacterium | reverse complement strand
TTTTTATATGCGTTATTCTGAAGGCAACAGTCCACGTTTTCGCAAGCAGTTTTTACGCGAGCTTTTTGTCCGTCACGGATTTCTGTTTATCCTCAGCAGTTGTTTTCACGCTTTATTACTGCTTTCACAAAAATCCAATGAGCAGGTCTTCGGCTCTTCCGGGCTTTTTCCTTTTTCCTTGGAGTCTTGGCTAGGCCTGGGTCTGCTGTTTGCCGCTGCCGGTTTTTTACTGCACAGCTTTCTGCGCCAGCGCTTCGTTTTGCATGAGCGGGAAATCCCCAGCTCTGCGGCTCTAAGCGATCTGCTTTATTTGAGCATACTGCCACTGCCCTTATATTTACTGACCTTTTCCAGGCATGTGTTTAGCGCACTATTGGGCCTGGCGGTCTGCCTTTTGCAAAGCCACTATGTCATCAGCGCGTCAACCAATTCCCAGGCCAGACTGCAAGACCGCGTATTTTATAAAAAACGCAGAGAAAGACTGCTCGAGCATTTTCTCGACCCGGAGCTGCTGCGCCTGGTTTTTCTCACCCAGGCCGGTTTTCTTGTGCTGCTTTTACGCAGTCTGGCGGAAGATTCAGCTCAGCAGGCTCTGCAAGGCAAGCTGCTGTTGATCTATTTTTTATGCGGCAGCTTTTTAAGCCTGTATTTACAGTTTCGCGCCCTGGGTTTTCTGTGGCTACAAGCCAAGAAGTCTGCGCAGGGGCAAGCTGGCTCTGCCGGCCTCGTCGCTGTTTTTCTGCGCACTTTGCCTGGCATGGCCTGGCTGTCGCTTTTGCTTTTGCCTCTCAATTTGCTGCTGGCTCTGCAAAACGCCTCCTGGCAGCTACTGTACTGGGGTATGCTTGTGCAGCAGCTCTGCGCCTATGTGTTTTTGCAGGGTTTGACTGGCAAAACTAGCCTGCTGTGGCACCAGCTGCTGGAGAATCCCGGGCGTAGCCTGGTGGGCAGCTTTCTGGCGCTTATCTTCGTGGGCGCCTCAATTTTGAATCTGCCGCAGTGTTCGAGCGACGGCAGCAGCCTGGGCCTGCTCAACAGCATCTTCACGGCGGCCAGCGCCGTCTGTGTCACCGGCCTAAGTGTGATTGATATTTCCACTGCTTTGAGCAACAGCGGCAAGCTGGTAATGGCGCTGTTGATACAGTTGGGCGGCCTCGGTATTATGTCATTGACCACTTTTATCGCCCTGCTGCTGGGGCGCAAGCTGGGTTTTCTCGGCAGCGCGGCCATGCGCGAAAGCACCAAAGAGGAGCATAGCCAGCGTGCCAAACAAATGCTTTTCATCATAGTGCTGGGCACTTTTACCATCGAGGCCCTGGGCTGCGCTCTGCTGAGCGTCTTCTATCAGCGCAATCTGGGCATGGGGCTGGCGCAGAGCCTGGGCTACGGCGCCTTTATGAGCATCAGCGCCTTTTGCAACGCCGGCTTTTCGCTGCATCCCGGAAATCTTAGCGCCTTTCAGCAGGAGCCTTTTTTGCTTACTCTGCTCTCGCTGCAGGTGATTCTGGGCGGCTTGGGCTTTGCTGTCATGCTAGGCTTGGTCCGCTTTGTTTTTGAGCCGCGCAAGCTACCCCTGGGGGTGTACGAGCGCCTGGTGCTGGGCGGCACACTTATACTCTGTGTGGGCGGCACGCTGCTTTTTCTCTGCTTTGAAAACCAGGGTCTGCTGGCTGGCATGCCTTGGCCGCAGCGTCTTTACAACGCCTGGTTCCAGGCGGTATCGACGCGCACGGCTGGATTCAACAGTCTGGACCTAACGCAGATGCAGGGCAGCAGCCGCCTGCTCACTATGTTCCTGATGTTTGTCGGCGGGGCCTCGGCCTCGACCGCCGGCGGCGTCAAAGTAGGCACTTTTGCCTTGCTGGTATTGACCATGCTTTCCTGGGTCAGGGGGCGTGACACGGTGGTGATTTCCTCGCGCAGCATTCCGGCGGCGAGCATACAGCAGGCCATCATTGTGGTGATTTTAAGCCTGGGCGCGGTGTTTGTCGGCAGCCTGCTGCTCAGCATCAGCCTGCCTCAGGCCAGGATGGAGGACTTGCTTTTCGAGGTGGTCTCGGCCATGGCCACTTCCGGGCTGAGCACCGGGCTAACTGGCCAGCTTACAGTAAGCGGCAAATGGCTGATTATATTATTGATGTTCCTGGGCAGGGTCGGGCCTCTTAGCTTCCTGCTGGCGCTGCGCGGCGCCAAGACCAGCGCCAACAGATATCCGGCAACTCGAGTACTGGTGGGATAACATGGAAAAACAAGGGCAGCAGATCAGCGTTATTGGCATGGGCACCTTTGGCAGGGAAATCGCGCTGTCGCTGATGCGCGCCGGACTGGCGGTCTGCGCCATAGACCGCAATGCCGAGCTGATTGAATCGCTGCGCGACCAGGTCAGCCTGGCCATAGTCATGGATGCCACGCACGAGGAGGCCCTGCAGGAGGCCGAGGTGCGCGAGGTGGATACCGTGGTGGTCGCCATCGGAGCGGGCAGCCTGGAAAGCAGCATATTGTGCACCGCACTGCTGCGACAGGTGGGCGTGAGCAATATCATCGCCAGAGCCACTAGCGAGTTACATGAACGCATCCTGAGATCCGTGGGTGCCGATATGATTGTCAACCCAGAGAAGGAAATGGGCGCCAGACTGGCCAAACACATCATGCGACCAGGATTTATCGAGATGATCTCGCTGCCGGGAGGAGCATGCATCGCACAAATCCCGCTGCCGGAAGATTTTGCCGGACATAGCCTCGATGAACTCGGCGTGCGCAAACGCTTTAATCTTACTGTCCTGGGCATACAACGCAGCCAAAAAACCGAAACCCGGCTGACGAGCGAAAAACCCGGACGGGTTTTGGACGGCAAGGCGCTTTGGAACTACAAGAAGTATCTTGGGGTCGATGCCATAGACAGCGACAGCCGCATAATTATGAATATCTCACCCACCAAAGACCGCTTTAAACCCAACGACATACTCCTGGTGATGGGAAAGGAAGAGGATATCAATAAACTCTTCCAGTAGAGGCATAGACCGGCAAAACGCAGGCTGCTCCGCCTTCGTGAAACTTAGACCCCGTCCAAAAAGGGGGGGGCATAGTAGCGCCTCTACGAGGCGCCGGTTTTGATGGCAGCCTGCACCCCAGGCTAAAGCCTGGGGTTAAGCATGGTTATGCGCCTACGGCGCAAATAGATACGCTGTTTTATAGCAAGTTTTGTTAAAAGACAAAACGGCTCGTTTCTGCGGTAAGATTCATTAGATGATTTTGATTTTGCCAGCAGTATTGACC
>JAAZIY010000076.1 GCA_012800625.1 Lentisphaerota bacterium | reverse complement strand
CTGGCCGGTCCGGGCAGCTACCTGCCTACCTCTCGTTCCATTGCCGGAGGCGCATATGGCGCCGTCCCGGCAAGCACACTTAGCGGCGTGGAGGGCGCAAAATTCATCGTAGACTGGAGCGTGAAACATATCAATGAATTCTGGCCTGCCGAATAGTCTGACCTGGTCTGACTTGGCACCCAGAATACCAGCTTGTGAGTCTCTTGAACAGGCTCATTAGACCCCGTCCAAAAAGATTGCCTGGCAGGATTTAGGATAGGGTCTATCTTAATTGACGGGGTAAGCTCAGCGCGGTCTCTTTGCCGTGACAGACATTAAAATCCGAGGATGCAATGCTTACTGAACAGAGTTCTTTACGTGCCGCAAGCTGGTGGATCAAATGGGCCGACCTGGACTGGCCTAAACCGGATAACCAGGAGACAGTCTTACGCCGCGCCGACGAGTTTTTGGCCTCCGGGGTTAATACCGCCCTGGTGTTCGGCGCGCATTTCCGCTGGGACTTTATGCCGTTTTGGACTCAGCTGCACGACTATATGGCCGCCGTGCGCGAGGCTTTGCAGGAGCGCGGTATTGCGCTTTATGACCACCATTCCGCAGTGCTGGTACACCGCTATGATACTAGAGAGGAATTCCGTAACGTGTGGCTGCATTCGCAACCACATCTGCCATTTTGCCCGGACCGTGATAACGCCGCCAGCTGGAATTATAAAGGACGCTACCTGAATGACTGGCGGGTGCTGGAAATCCCCGATAACAAGGTGTATTACAGCCCGCGATATACCGCCGAACAGTTCTGTTGCAATAACCCGGAGTTCGTCGCCGCATACTGCGACTACGTGCGGCGCTTGATTAAAGATACTCAAATCGACGGCTTGATGTGTGATGACTGCAGCTTCCCGGGCTTCCATACCTGTGGCTGTAAGGCCTGCCGCCAACGTTTTCAAGCCTGGAGCGGGCATCCTCTGCCGGCCTGGGGCGAGGAGAGCTTCTGGGGAAACTGGAAAAATCCGCAGTGGAGGCATTACTGCCAAGACCGTTTTGCGGCCATCGGCGAGTTTTACCAGCAAGTGCGTGCCGCCTTGCCTACGCCGGAGTATCCTATGACGGCCTGCTGTTCAAGCAGTTGTTCTTCCGGTAATATCTATAGCGCGCACGATTTGCGCGAACAGCTCAAAGGCTGTAATCTGGCCAACCTCGAGCTGGTGGGCAATACCCCGCCCGGACCATTGGATAACCAGGCCAAGTTTAGTGCGCGCCTGGTGCCGGCAGCAGTGCACATAGGCATTGCCCGGGAACGTAAACTGCCTAGCTTGGCCATAGGATACGGCTTCGTGGAAGATAATGCCAATGCCCTGTGGGCAATGATCAAGGCGCTGGGTGGCAACTGCTGGTTTTCAACCCTTAAGGGAAGACTGGGACTGCCGGAGCGAATTTTGCGCAGCTTGCCAGGTGACGCCGAACCGGCCACCCGTGCATTCTGCTTTGAACGCGATAATCCCGAGCTGTTCAAAGGCAAACCGCTGGCAAGATGCAAACTCCTGTTTTCGCAGTATAGCCACAAGCAAACCGCGTTTGGCTGCATGAGCAAGGGATATACCCGGGACTTTGCCGATACTCTGAACCTGTTGCTCGAAGCCGGAATTATGCCGGAGCTGATTACCGAGCTTTCCGGACTGAAAGACACTGACCTGCCCTTGCTTCTTGCTAGCGTAGTAGGCTTTACCGAACCCGAACTGGAAGCCCTGCAGAATTTTTGCGCCTCAGGCGGCAAAGTGATTGCCTTCGGCCCCTGCGCTTATCCTAGCCTCAAGATCGACTGGCAGCTGCCCGACAGAGCCGGCGACAAGCTGGAGCTTTGCGCCACAGACTGGCAAAGGGTATGGGGCAGCGAAATCGAGGCGGTGAAGGCCGAGCCGCTCTGGCATGACCTGTCCGCACAAATCTCCTGGCACCCCTGGCGCCTGCAGGACTCGCCCGATTTCAAAACCGAACTGCTGGCAAAACTGCGTGAGACCCTGCCACCGGCCTGCGGTGCAGAGCTCTTGTCGGCGCAAGGCTTCTTTGCAAGCGCATTTCAATATTCCCCCAATATCATACGCCTGTTTTTTGTGGCCACGCAATACGAGGTAGAGATCAATAAAGAACTCGATGAGATGCGCTACCACCGCAGCAGGGTCAATCTGTATCGTAGCGCGCCGCCATGCGGGCAAAACGGCAGCGTAGCGCTGAAGCTACAAGCCGGCTGGAAAATCAGTCGGGTGATTTTGCCGTTGAACTCCAACCCGGCGGACTGGGACTCCGAGGGCATGATACGCCTGCCTGAAAATGTCGTAATGCTTATTGTCGAGCTGCGCAAAAAAGCAAGCCAATGAGATGCAGCCATACTCAGGTTGGAACTCAGTCCAAAAAATAGTGGAGCCCTTCGGGCTTTTAGGACTTTTGCTGCGGGAGCGGGGAGCACGCACTGAGCCTGTACTACACACGGGGGACTTAGTGTGTCTTCGTGTCCAAAAAACGCCGCTTGTTATTTGCAAAAGCCCGGATATTGTATGCATTATTCAAATATCAAACTTGGTTGATAATTCACGGAGGGCTGTTTATGCGAGTCGCGGTCTTGGGCGCTAGTGCCAAGAAGGAACGTTATAGCCACCAGGCGCTGTTGAGCCTGATAGAGGCAGGATATCAGGTCTGTGCGGTAAATCCGGCGCTGAGCGAGATTGCCGGTCTGCCGGTTTATGGCGGGCTTGCCGAGCTGCCTGAGGATATAGATACGGTTACGGTCTATCTCTCGCCGGCCAACTCCAGTGCGTTGCTCGAGGCGCTCTGCGCTCTGAAGCCGCGACGGGTTATTTTTAATCCGGGCGCGGAGAATCCGGCCATGTATGCGGCTCTGCGCCAGGCCGGTGTACAGGTGCAGGAGGCTTGCACACTGGTGCTGCTGCGCACCCGACAGTTCTGAACTCGGTTTAAGAGGGAAAATAAAAATGTTAAACAATGAAGTCATTTCTGCCTGGCAGGAGCGCCAGTTGCCCGCTGTGCTCGCCAGCGTGAACCAGGCTGGTGAGCCGAATATAATCTATGTCAGCAGCGTAAGCTTATACAAAAATCAGTGTTTCCTGGTGGCCGACAACTATTTTTGCAAGACCAAGGAGAATATACTGGCTGGCTGCAAAACGCTTAGCCTGCTCTTTATCAACAAGGATATGCAGGCATATCAGATCAAGGCCGAGTATGAATACCATAGCAGCGGACCATATTACGAGGATATGAAAAGCTGGAATCCGACCCGTTTCCCCGGACATGCCGTACTCGTGCTCAAACCCAAGGCCGTGTTTAAGGGAGCGCAGCAACTGTGCTGAAGCGCAGCTTGCTTGGCCTTGACTTCTTTGCGGTGCTCACTTCGCGAATTTGGTTTGCCGCATGGCCTCGTAGAGCACGATGGCCACGGCATT
>JAAZIY010000491.1 GCA_012800625.1 Lentisphaerota bacterium | reverse complement strand
CCGTACACTTGAGCTGTGCATGCATGAACATTATGAGGACTGCCCCTGGAGAGAACAGGCACTCTATACCTATGACTCCAGAAACCAGATGCTATACGGATACTACATCTGGGGGAATACCGATTTTGCCGCCGCCTCGCTAAATCTTTGGGCTAATGCATTGCTCCCTGACGGGCATTTGCGCCTCTGCGCACCCACACGCATGGATACAGTCATACCGATGTACTCGCTCATCTGGCCCATACAAGTTTACGAGCATTACTTGTATAGCGGCAGCCTGGATGTCATGCAGCAAAACCACCTGGCACTGAAGACCCTGGTAGACAAGGCACTGGCGCATCAGGATGAGGGCAGCGGACTGTATCGCCCGGCTTCAAGGCACTACTGGCACTTCTACGAATGGGCCCCCGAGCTTTCGCAGCAAGGCGCTCAGGAGGGCGAGCTGCACGCGCTGTATAACCTGTATATGATCGAAATGCTGGAAGCCTACGCAAAGTTGCTCGTCGCCATGCAACAAAAAGAGCAGTCTGAACACTATGTGAAACGAGCCGCTTTACTCCGAGATGCCGTGGAGAAGCACTTTTATGATGAACAGCGCCGCTGCTACGCCTCGAGAACGCTGCACGGCAAGCCCTTAGGCATCTATCACGAACACACCCAGTTGCTTATGCTCTATCTGGACTGTGTGCCCCAAGACAAGCAGGCGGCCTTGCTGGAACTGCTCTACAAACAGGAACTCGAAGCGCTGACACTCAGCGTTATGCCATACCTGTTCATGCTTTTCATGCAAAAAGATTTTGGCGCGCAGGGACGGCAATTCGCCTTCCAAAAACTGCAGGAGAGCTATTTTCATATGCTTGACGGAGAGAGCAGCAGCCTTTGGGAGACCGTCAAGGGAGCCGACGACTTTCTCTACGCCGGCAGCCTCTGCCACGGCTGGAGCAGCCTGCCAGCTTACTACTGCGCTGCCGGAATGCTGGGCGTAATCCCCCTGGAGCCAGGCTTTAAGCGCTTCCTGGTGCGCCCTTGGCACGGCAATGAAAACTACGCCAGTGGCGAAATTCCCAGCCCGGCAGGCAACATCAGCGTCTCCTGGAAACGCGACCAGCAAGGTGGCTTGCATTTATCGCTAAGGCACCCAAAAGAGCTGATTGCGCAGCCCCAGGCCTGGGAAGACGCCCCGCTGGCAAGCATCAAGATTGAAAAGTACTAAACAAAACTTAGCGCTATGAGAATGCCGAGCCGATGCTAGGCTTCGCGCACCTTGGTGTGTCTTCGTGTGTTTTAGTGTGTCTTCGTGTCCAAAAAAGCCTTACTGCCAGCCATGCGAAATAACTCTTACGGCAGAATCATCAACCTTGGCTCGATTTCCGGAGAGGTCGGCTTGCCGGGATACTGTGCGTACTCTGCAGCAAAAGCTGCTGTTATCATGCTGAGCAAAACCATGGCCATGGAATTGGCGAGCTGTGGAATCACGGTCAACTGTGTTTCGCCGGGCATGATCACGGACGCCAAACAGCCGCATGCAGGCACCTGGCTAGGTCGTACTGGAATCGGAGATGAAGTCGCGCGCGCCATTACTTTTCTGGCTTCAGATGGTTCCGGCTATATAACCGGCGTAGATTTCCCGGTGGACGGCGGGCGGATTCTCGGCCCGAAAGGACTGGACTGGAAAACGCCTAAAAAACCTTGAACTTGAAGCGCTGCTATATTTCAAACAAAAAAAATTAAAAATATGCTGCCCATCAAAGTCATCGTGGCTCGTAGTGCAGGGAAAGTCGAGCTGGAAACTCTTGAATTAGATGAACGTGCACTTCCGCACGATCATCTCCTGGTAAAAACCCTGTACAGCGCGGTCAGCGCCGGCACAGAATGCGCCTGGATTTCCGGCAACTCTAATAATGTGGGCCAGAAATTCCCGTTTTATCCCGGCTACAGTGCAGTTGGAAAAGTTATTCGGCTCGGCAAGCAAGTAAAAAATTTTGCTCTGGGGGATTCGGTAATCGTGCCCTGGGGTGGTCACCGTTCTTATACGCTAACTCCGTCAACGCCGGCATGGGGTAGTGCACATAAGATTTCTGACAGTCGGATTAACCTGAAAGACGCCGCGCTGGCGCATATAGCCAGCTTCTCTATGCTCGGTGTGCGAAAGCTGAAAGTCGAGATGGGCGAGTCTTTGATGGTTGCCGGCCTGGGAATTCTTGGGCAAATCGCCTTGCAGGCAGCGAAGTATTCTGGAGCGGCTCCGCTGTTGGGCTGCGATTTTTCACCGCAACGTCGGGAGCTTGCCCTGAAACTGGGAGCGGATGCGGTCTTTGATCCGCAAAGCCCGGACTTTATTGAAGAAGTCCGTGCTGCGACCAATGGAAAAGGCGTTAATGCCGTGGTGGAAGTGACCGGGAAAGCTGCTGCGCTCAAACAGGCCCTGGGCTATACCGCCAAAATGGGGCGGATATCGCTGTTGGGCTGCACTAGGATACCGGATTACCCGATTGATTTCTACCGTGAGCTGCACTTGCCCGGCATTACGCTGATAGGCGCACATACCGCCAACCGACCGAGTAGTGAATCACGCCCCGGCGAGTGGTGTGAACATGATGATTATAACACCATTTTGAAATTTCTTGCCTCGGGAAGATTCGACTTTGCCTCATTGATTCAGAAAACGCTTAGTCCTACAGACTGCACAGCCTTGTATGATATGCTGTTGAACCACCCGAATCCGCCGACAGGGATTGTTTTTGACTGGAACCTGCTCAAGGAGCCTTGAAGCGTGAAAAAAATCAATATTATTCAGATTGGGGTCTGCCACGAACATGCCAGCGGTAAATTCGTCACGCTGAAGCAAAGGCCCGATCTGTTCAACCTGATCGGATATGTGGATGAACGGGATTTCTGTAAAACCCCGTATTGCTTGCAGTCAGTTTCCCCGAAAACATATGAGGGATATCAAAAATTCACTCTGGACGAAGCCCTGAATTATCCTGGGCTTCAGGCAGTCACAGTGGAAGTGCCGAATAATGACCTGGTGCCGCTGGCATTGCGCTGCATGGAGCGTAATCTTGCCATGCATATGGACAAACCCGCCGGCGAAGACCTGGCCTTGTATAAAAAACTGCTGGACGGCTGCAAAGCCAAAAACTTGCCCTTCCAGATGGGCTTCATGTTCCGCGGCAATCCGGCATTCCAGTTCTGTATTCGGGCAATCCGAGAAAAGTTGCTCGGAGAGGTCTTTGAAATTGAAGCAGACATGAACCACTGTTACCAGGGTGAACCCTATCAGGAATATATAGGTAAATTTCCCGGCGGGCTAATGTACAATCTGGGCTGTCACCTGATTGATTTCATCGTGGCTGCCATGGGGCGCCCGGAGGACGTTAAGCCCTTCCTCAAATCAGCACCGGGATACCGGGCTACTCTGCACAACAACTGCATGGCTGTGCTGGAATATCAGCACGCACTGGTAACTTTGCGCAGTTGTTCCAAAGATGTCAGCAATACGGCGGGCAGAAGCATAAAAATAGCCGGGACTCGCGGCAGTATCAAATTCAGTCCGCTAGAGCGCTTCGATGGCCAAAGCGTGGAAATCAACCTGCTCCTTTCAGAGGATAGCGGCTTGTTCCCCAAAGGCAATCACACACTGTGTTTCCCGCCGCAGCATGACCGCTATGATGCGCAGCTAAGCGAACTGGCGCGGGTAATCCGAGGAGAAGCAAAGTCCGCCTACTCTTATGAGCACGACCTGCTGGTTCACGAAGTGACCCTGGCTGCCTCAGGCTATACAGCCTGGAACAAAAACAGCTTAGTGTGACTTAGTGTGACTTAGTGTCCAAAAAGCCTTCAAACACTAAGATAGAGCCCGCCCAAAAAGGTCATAACGCCAAAAGGCCGTTAGTGGCGCCCCTACAGGGCGCCGGATTCAGGGGGGCCTTTACCCAGGGTGGCGCTCGGCTCCTGCTATTGCCTCGCTTACCCTGGGCTATATTAGGTTGCCCCTTCGGGGCACCCATTGGACTAAATCTCTGCGATTTTCTTGAGATTTTTTGTTTTCGTGATTAATTAACCAGAGTCAAGACTACTAGCGAACTCAAAATTAACGAAGAATTTTGCTCTAGAAGCGAGTAGGTTCACTCTATATATCTATCCATTTCTGGATATTCTAACTAACTGCGCCGTAGGCGCATAACCATGCTTAACCCCAGGCTTCAGCCTG
>JAAZIY010000490.1 GCA_012800625.1 Lentisphaerota bacterium | reverse complement strand
TGGCGAAAAAACTGCAGCGGCAAAATGTCGCCGTGCTGAAATTTGATTTCAGCGGCACTGGCGATAGCGCCGGCACCTCCTCTGAGGTGCAGTGGCGGCATTGGCAGGAAGAGCTTGACGGGGCACTGGAGCTGCTGCGGCAGCAAAGCCTGGCAAAACACCTGGCGCTGTTGGGACTAAGGGGCGCAGCCTTGCTGGCCGCCGAACTGGCCTCAAGAAAAAAAGTTGACAAGCTTCTGCTGGCAGAACCGATTTTGACGGGTAAAGACCTGTTGGGCGAACTGGAAAAACGCCAGAAGATAAAGGAAGCGATCTCGGGTGGCCAGGTAAGCGAGCCTGCCGAGCAGACCTGGCAAAAAGGAGAAAGTGCGGACTTCGCCGGCTTCGAGATTAACCCGAATTTCGCGGCGCAATTAGCCCAGGCCAACTTGCTGGACTACTTGCAGAAAGTCAGCCTGGAATGCAGCTTGCTACTGCTGCGTGTCAGTGGCTCAAGCAGATTCCCGGCTTCCTGGACAGACTGCCTGCATGCCCTTGAACAGCACGCCGATTCAAAGGCCTTGATTGTCAAAGATAAACCGTTCTGGGGACAGCTGGAATACTACGAGTCCGACGCCGTATTGCAGCCCATGCTGGAGTTCTTGGGTAGCTGACCGACTCTGCTTTTTAGCACACGAAGACACACGAAGTTAAAGTTCGTCCAAAAAGAGGCGAGGCATAGTAGCGCCTCTACGAGGCGCGGTTTTGATAGCTGCCTGCACCCCAGGCTGAAGCCTGGGGTTAAGCATGGTTATGCGCCTACGGCGCAAGGAGATGCGCAGTTCTATGGCTCCTTGCGTTAAGGATAAAACGGCTCGAATCTGCGAAAAAATTCATCAGGTGATTCTGATTTTGCCCGTAGTATTGGGCCTGGTAGGTTATCCACAAAAGCAAAATTCTCTTGGAAAACGCATTTTTTGGAAAAAACTCTAATTTTTTTTTCTGCGATTAAGTCCATTTGGTGCCCCGAAGGGGCAACCTAATATAGCCCAGGGTAAGCGAGGCTCCGTAGGAGCCGAGCGCCACCCTGGGTAAAGGCCCCCCCCGAATCCGGCGCCCTGTAGGGGCGCCACTAACGGCCTTTCGGAGTTATGACCTTTTTGGGCGGGGTCTAATTAGAACTCCCTTTTCCCCACGAACCAAAACGCATAAGCCCTTCGTGTCTCTTCGTTCCCCTTCGTGTGCCTTTGTGGTTCAAGGTTTTTTTGGATCTGCCCTAATTTTAGCATGGTGAATTTATGCGCATTTTTGCTCTTTGCTTTGCAAGTTTGTCTCTGTTTGTCCTTGCTGCTCCGAAGAAAAAGCTGCCGCCGCCTTTGCCGCGTCTGGCAGAACTCCCCTATAGTGCATCCGGGCCGATTTGGTCCGATGTGGCTGCGCTGTCTGGGGTTTTCTATATCAATGGCGGCACTGAGCCTATACCGGCCACCCAGGCCACGGATATACGCATGAGCTGGAACGAACAGTACCTCTGGGTGCATTTCCACTGCCATGAAGACAATATGCCGGGGCTGATAAGCTATCATGAGGATGCAGCGATTTGGCAAAATGACTGTGTCGAATTCTTTATCGACTACGAGGCACAAAGACGCAAAAGCTTGCAGGTGATATGCAGTGTCGATGGACAAAAACAAGTCAACCTGAGGGGAATGCAGCTCGCCGAAGGGCAAATTGAACTCAAGTGCCAAAGCTTTAAGCAGCATTGGGAAGCGGAATTAAGACTGCCCTGGAGCATCTTTGGACAAAGACCCAAACTCTTCAGAGCCGCGCTAAGCCGCGAAAGACGGGCGGCGGAAACCGAATATAGCACCTGGAACTGGCCAGCCGGTTTTAACAACCTGCAATGCCACGCATACTTCTTTGCTGGAAAACAAAAACAAATCATCGAGGAAATAAGGGCTTACTGGGAGCAGCAAAATGAATACCACCAGGTCTTGACCCGGCAGCAGCCTCGTGCAGCCAAAGCCTGGAAACTGTGGCTGCACGAGGCTGGCGAAGTTGCCGCTCTGCCATACTTGCCAAACTCGCCTCGAGTGGTGCAGCTGCTCGACCAATTGCATCACATGGAACAAACCCACCCGCTAAATGAAACGGTCTTTGCAGCGCGTATCATGGACTTGCTGCAAAAACCATAAAAACCCCGTCCCGTTCCCGTCCCCGCTCCCGTCCCCCGTATGTAGTACACGCTTCAGCGTGCTCCCCGTTCCCGTTCCCGTTCCCGCTCCCGCTCCCGACGGATTTGCGTCATCCCTACAGGTCGCCGCATAAGCCCTTAGTGTGTCTTCGTGCCTCTTCGTGTGTCTTCGTGTCCTCCCCCTTCGTATACCTAAGCGGTTAAGATCTTTTTGGACAGAGTCTAAATGATAATTACTAAAAAAACGGAGTTAACTATGTTTAGAACGATTATGCCGTTTTGGCTTATCGGGCTTTTATCTTGCTGCTGGCTGAGTTTTTTCCTAGCTGCTCAGGGCTTGCCCTGGCATTTTGACGAACAGCGCTATTATGAAGACTATCACGCTCTCAGCGCTGAGGTGGAGACCCCGCACTTGAGCTGGGCCAAAGAAAGCGTCTGGAGCGACCTGAAGGTGTTGATTATCGCACCGTCCTGGGGACAGCGTGAAAGCGTCGAGCTGCAGCAGCGCTACGATTTCCAGGTCTCAACCCTGATGACCCTGCGCCACAATGCCTTTGCCGGCTTGACCTCGGTAGGCTCGCCGCTCTCACCCGAACAGGTCTTTGCCCAATTTGAGAGTGAGCTGCTACCTAAAAAGTACGATGTTATCGTCGTCTCACGCACTAGCTGGGGGCTGTTTCCCTCTGCTTATCGTTATGAGATACTGCGTAAAGTCTATGAGGAGGGCAGCGGGCTATTGCTCATTAACGTCGGAAAACACCAGGAGCTGGACCAGCTCTGGAAGAGAGAGGCCTGGCAGCCAGAAATAGAGATCGAAGAGCTGAGCGCACTTAGCTATGTGAATAGAGGCAATGCCGCTAAAACTAATATCAGCGGACGAATTTTCGGCAAAGGAAGGGTGCTGCGCCTGGACTGGCGCGGCATGAGCGCACAAATGATCCTGACACCCTGGCCGGCAAAAAATAACTTCGACCTGGAATGGGAATATGAGCACTACCTGGCTCTCTGCAGCAAAGCTATTTTGGCCTGTGCCGATAAAATTAATGACAGCCTGGAAAAACCCAGCGCTGCCCTACAGCTGCAAAGCGGCCTGAGAGAACAGCAGCTGAGCTTTGAAATAAAGCCGGGAGCCAATGAGGGCGCAAGCCTGGAACTGCTCGCCTTCTCGAAGGAATTGCCGCAAGGACATCAACTGGGTAAGTTTGCCTATGACCAGCGCAAGCTGGGAGGCATAGTGAACGCGAATTTGCCCGCCGGAGCATATGTGCTGCTGGCGCTCAGTCGCAACAAACAGGGTAAACTCTGCGGATACCAATACTTTCCCTTGCAGGTGCAGTCAAATCTGTACATCACTGACATAAAACTGGAAAAGGAAAATTTGGCAAAAGCCGGCGACATGGTACGCCTGAAAGTGGAACTCTCAGGCCTGCAAGCAGGATTGCCAGCCCTGCGCCTGGAAGTTTACGACATTGATCGAAGAATGCTCGTGCAACAAGAAAAAACCGTGTCGGCCTCAAACAATTTGACTTTTGAATTTCCGGCGCCCTACCCTCTTAGCAGCTCGCTTTTCAGCTTCGAGATCACACTGGGTGGCATCGCCAAACAAAGCGGCAGCTTTACTGTGCAAGGGCGTAAACGACCGGTCTTCAGCCTGGCGGCCTGGGCGGAATCACAAAGCTGCTATATCTCGCAAAGATTCTAGTCGCGTCCCAAAGTTGAGACCTGAAGAGAAAAATAGCGTTTTGACTTGAAAAAACACAAAAGCTTGTCTTATTAATTTTGTGTCTAAAATTAAAGAAAGGACAAGCTTTTGTGAAAATCCA
>JAAZIY010000489.1 GCA_012800625.1 Lentisphaerota bacterium | reverse complement strand
GTCGTCCCCCTGCCAGCAATGCAGCGAGAGCGGGGTGTCGGCCAGGGTTTTCATGGCGGCCTCGGTGTCCACGCCTATAGCGGCGTACCGCGCCTTTGCAGCGGCGTATGAGGACTCGATTTGTTCCATGTTCAGCTCAGAAAACATAGGGGGTCTCCTTTGGGTGTAGTTCGTCTAAAAATCAGTGTTTTCTGGTCTGCAAGGGCACTCACCATGCTTGTTTGACGGCGGCCTCGCTTATGTAGTCCAAGGCATTGTCGGCACTCATTTTCCCGAGTTTGAGCCTAGTCTCCGGCCCCGGTGCTGGCAGGGCGCCGGCTTTGGCAAAAAACTCGTTGCGCCGGGCGCGTTGCGGGTACATTTTTTGGGCTTTGTCGTCTATGTATGCCAGGTCGGCATAGCGCAGCAGCCTGGTATGGCCCACCATGATTTGCGCGCCTTGCAGGAATGCCTGGCGGTGTTTGCGCAGAGCCTCGGCCTCGAAGTCGTCAACCAGCCTCTGCCCCGGCTTGTTGCCTTCAGTGCCCACATTGATGGGCAGCTCCAGCTCGGCGGCGGCGGCGACATAGCGGTCCAGCGCGGCGACTCTTTGCCTTTGCAGCTCCGGGTCCTTGAAATTCCAGTTACGGTCCGGGATAATATTGAGGGCCTCGACTTTTTTGTCCAAGAGGCATTGCAGTTGCTCCTCGGGGTTTTGTTCGCCGGGCAGGCTGCCGTCCAGCCAGGCGCTCATGGGTATGGCGCGGCACTGCCTAATCATGTCGATGACCAGTTCCAGTTTCGGGAAGGCTTTGGCGCTGGGCTGCACATAGCCCAGGCCGCCGCGTTTCATCAGCTTGCCGCGCAGCAGTTCGAGGAAGGCATTGGTATTGTCGAACAGCTTCTCGAGTTGCTCCAGGGGGCTGTCCAGCTTGCGGCTCCAGAACTCCAGACATTGTCCCTTGTCGGCAAAATGCCTCAAGGCCAGCTGGTGAAATGCCAGCGTTATATGCCGCTCGGTGGCATTGTTTGCCGGCGTCAGCGGCAGCACGTCATTTTCATAGTCCAGGGCCAGCGGCGCCAGTCGGCTGTTGATGCGCCCGATTAGCTCGCGGTTGCGCTGGTGCGACTGCAGCAGCAGCTCGGCGAACATCTGCCCCGCCTGGCTGTCAGCGGCGGGTTGCTCGACAAAGCCCATGCCCATGAAATAAAACACTCCGGGTTCTCCTGGGGAATTGATCTCCTGCTCGGCGTATTCCTGGAAGAAGACCCTGCTTTCAAAGGCGACCGCCGCCCGCAGTTGCAGCATATCGGCGGCCTCGAAAAACTCCGGCAACCCATGCAGTACATCAAAATCGCAGAGCGCCGCGCTGTACAGTCCCAGGCGCTTCATCTCGTAGGCGATGCGCGTCGGCGACCAGCCCTCCCCATTATAGGAGAAAAACGAGTGCAGGTGCATATTCACTTGCTCGGAGGCCGGCGGAAAGCCGCCAGCCTGTACGGCCTCGTCGAGAGCAAGGCGGCGCATGCCAGGCTCAAGCGAAGACAAACGCTGTAAACAGTCCAACATCATCACTGCAAAAACAAGGATGAAAACAAATGACGTAAACAAATAACTTTAATGTGACAATGACGTTTTGCAAACCAAAACAGCGCCGGCGCCGCATAAGCCCTTAGTGTGCCTCAGTGTGTCTTAGTGTCCAAAAAATCCGGCAAGACCACTTTTTTGGACGGGGTTCAACAACGCGTTGTTTTTTTGAGGTTCAAGATTATATTGCTGTGATTCACCATTTTTAGGAACACAGAG
>JAAZIY010000488.1 GCA_012800625.1 Lentisphaerota bacterium | reverse complement strand
TAACCACAGCGTTATTTGTGGTTTGAAGGTGCTAGGCTCGGAGCGCCGGCATCCTTGCCGGCATACAACCAACCAAGATAAAAACAAATCAGAGATTAAAACCAACCACTGGAAAGCAAGCCCCCTAGGTTCTACAGCGTTATTTGTGTTTTGAAAGTGCTGAGGTCGGAGCGCCGGCATCCTTGCCGGCATGGGGACGGGAACGGGGAGCAGCCTAAAGGCTGTACTACATACCTGGGATAGGGAGCAGTCTGAAAGTGGAACCGCCAGTAGGTAAAATAAAAATAGCAGAGAAACCGGCTTTTTGTATTCCAGAAATACATGAATATCTTTGACGACAAAGGCCAAAAAAACAAATCTTATTAACGATTAAGCGTAAGAACGATTAATAAGATTTATCTTATTGTGTTTTCAAGCCACAAATATCAATATGCTGACTGTAGTGCAGGCAAAAAAATAATCAAACTCAATAACTTCAACGATTTTGCCTTGCTGCGCCTTCGTGCGACTTAGTGTCTAATAAGATAGCGCTGTCCTAGATATAGCGAGTTAATGCCTGAGCCTTGCTGTTGTTTTGATGCTTTGCTCTTGCCGTGGCTGAACTCCTTTTGCTTGGTGACCGATCTAAATGTAGTCGTCAAAAACGGAGATGCAAAAATTTCGTTTCTCTGACGTGCAAGACGTGAACATGTCCAAGATTAGGTAAAAGATTCTTGTGTGTGTAATGCGATTTTTTTAAAAAATCGTCTTTTCACACTGCTGCAAATCCTGCTCAATCTCCTCCACTGTCGGCAGTGCGCCTTTGAGGTTGTCGGGCAGGTTTTCAGCCAGGGTGTATTCACTCACGCCCATGGGCTTGCCCATATCGCGCAGGGCAAATTCGACATCGATGTTGTTTTTGTCGCGGCATAGCAACAGGCCGATGGTGGGCTGGTCGTCACTGCGCTTGAGCAGGCTGTCCACAGCAGACAGGTAGAAGTTGAGCTTGCCCGCGTATTCCGGGATGAAGCGGCGGTTTTTCAGCTCGATCACCACGTAACATTTCAAGGTGACATGATAGAAAAGCAGATCCAAGTAATAGTCGTTGCCGGCAATTTCCAAATGGTATTGACGGCCAACAAAGGCAAAGCCCTTGCCTAGTTCCAACAGAAACCGGGTGATATGCTCGGTAAGTTGACACTCGATGTCTCGCTCGTTGTACGGATCGGTGAGGGCCATGAAGTCGAAGGTGTAGGGGTCCTTCAGAATCTGCTGCGCCAGGTCCGACTGGGGTGCAGGAAAGGTACGCGAGAAATTGCTCACAGCCTTACCTGCGCGCTCGTGCAGGCGAGACTTGAGTTGCAATGCCAGCATGTCGCGGCTCCAACCTTGCTCCAGGGTCTGGGCGATGTAGAACCCGGCCTCGGCGGTGCTGCTGCACTTGGTGAAGATGAGGATATTGTGCCCCCAGGGAATTTGGGCCAGTTGTGCTGCAAGTGCTTCATCGATGCCAGCCCAAGGAGTGTCGGACAATTTGGCAACAGCCTGTTGCCAAATTGCGGGATCGCAGTAAAAGCGAAAAAAGGCGCGGCAGTAGCGCAGGTTCTTGGAGGAGAAGCCACCGACATCCGGGAAGGTCTGGCGCAAGTCCTTGCTAAAGGCGTCAATGAACCCGCTGCCCCAGCGCGCATGGGTTTCCCGATCCAAGATTTGCGCACCAATCTCGTAGTAGAGAGCAATCAGTTCGCTGTTGGCCGCCAAAGCCACCCGCAGGCGTGCCGAGACCACCCGTTGCTTGATGGTGTTGAGCCAATCCTGATAGTCGGCAAGTGATGCGATGGTCGTGTTCATGTCAGCTCCTGTTCTATAGCTAGACCGCGTCCAAATTCTTGCCGGGCCAGCTCTATAATTCCTGCATTTGCTCATCATGAGCAAACTGTGGCCGTTCGGAGAAAATTGATTTTCAGCCGGGGCTACGGGAAAAACTTTTCCGGTTTTTCGCCCAGTCCCTGGGCGAATTTCAGCGCCGCCTTCATGCTCAGCTTGCGCTTGCCAGTTTCATAATCACTGACCATAACCTGAGACATACCGACCCGCTCACCCAGCTTGTTCTGTGTCAGCCCATGCTTCAGGCGGTATCCTTGCAGCAAAGAGCCAGAGCTGACCTGGCTCTGCCAGTACTCCGAATCCCGAACCCGGAGCGTGGCCTCATCATCCTTGTCGCTGCTGAGCAGTTCAACTTTGAATTTCGTGCGAATATGCCGCAGCACTTCCTCCGCACCGGCACCCTGCAGCGTAATCTCAGTATGGGGCTTTTTCACGACTGCCAACATAATACACCTCGCAAGGAAGCTTTGAAATCCCCCTGGCAAGCTTACGTTTATAGGACACGACCCAAGTCCTCGGGAACAACTTTCAAGTTTTATTACATATTGTAACTTTTAATAGGCAATTTTCAAGAAAAAGGACAATTTTCCAACCCTTTTCGTGTGTCTTGGTGTGACTTCGTGTGTCTTAGTGTCCAAATTTCTGTCAGGCCTGCCTTTGATACTTGGCAAGGCAAAAATTATAACTACAAATCACTCAATCAACGTGACACTAAAAAACCGCAAGCTGGCAAGATGCAGTTATACCTATTCCTTGCTTTCATGCCAGGAGAAAAGCGGCAAGGGCAGGGAACGGGAGAGGGTTCGGGAGCGGGGAGCAGCCTAAAGGCTGTACTACATACATGGGACGGGGAGCTGGGAGTGCCGACTTCCAGCCTAATCTCCAAGATGTTGTCTCAAATAGGGGTGCGAAGCACCTTTTTTAATCCCACCAGCAGTGGCGCGAAGCGCCATACTATAGTAACCCTAGGCGCGGAGCGCAGAGCGCGGAGTGCCTAGGGAACAGGATACCCTCCAAGACTAGCGCCTGAAAGGCGCTACAAAAGTCTTACACCCTTAGATACAAAGAAAATCTTGTGTTTAGTGCTTTCTCACGCCGGCTAAAGCCGGCTAAGAGCGCAAGCTAAAGCTTGTACTACGAAC
>JAAZIY010000487.1 GCA_012800625.1 Lentisphaerota bacterium | reverse complement strand
CTATGCGGCGCCAGCGGCGCCGCATAAGCCGCTGGCCCGTTTTGGTTTGTTGGGAAAAAGTAGTCGGATAAAACAGAAAATTCGATGAATTATCTAAAAACGCAATTTTTTGGCTGAAATTTCGATTTTTTCTTAAGAATCTGTCCATTAGGTGCCCCGAAGGGGCAACCTAAGATAGCCCAGGGTAAGCGAGGCTCCGTAGGAGCCGAGCGCCACCCTGGGTAAAAGCCCCCCCCCGAATCCGGCGCCCTGTAGGGGCGCCACTAACAGCCTTTCTGCGTTATGGCCTTTTTGGACGGGGTCTAAAATAGGCTCTAGGCCAGGTCTGCCATGAAACACTTCATCTGTGCCAAAATCTGCTCGGTGTCGCCTCTTTCAGAGACGGGCGGCATGGGGCAGTCCAGCTCGGGAGCATAAATTTCCCATAGCTTCCTAGAGGGGCGGGGCGACTTGCCGGCCAAGCGCCAGGCCAGTGTCTCAGCGTCTATGGCGTCTGCCGGCCAGTTTGGCAGACAGCTGGCAAGTGCCGGCCCGCTTAGCTCTAACTGTGCCTCGTCTTCCGGCTCGGGCTGTCGCAGGGACAGGTGCCGCGCAAAAAATTCACCTATGACACTGCGCCGGTTTTCATCCCAGGAATGCATACCCGGTTCAAGCCTGCTGGCATAATTGTCTTCAGCCTGGAACTGCTTATACACATCACGCACTCTTCGTGCGCAAGCCAAGAAGCTATCGCAGGAGAAGAGTATATCATTTTCTCCCTGCATCAGCAGCAAGGGTTTGGGGGCAAACAAGGAATATATTTCCCACATTTCATAGCGTCCTATGCAGCCCGGTATCAGGTTGCAATGGCAATGACGTTTCTGCTTGCGCGCAATAAGCTCAAAGCTGCTAGGATATCCGCTGGAGGCAATGGCCTGCAAGTCATCGGACAAAGCCGCAAGGCACATAGTCAGCAAGCCGCCGCCGGAATTTCCCGCCGCGGCGATCCTGGTGAAGCGGCTGTCTTTTTTGAGCCATTCTATCCAGGCCAATGTCTCCTGCACTATCAGGGCTTGCACTGAGAAGCCGCAGTCAAAGGGCGCGGTCAGGTCTCTATGTCCCATAGGCTGACGCTCGCCCTGTCCCAGATTATCCGGAATCAAGGCCGCCGCTCCCTGGCGGGCAAGGCGCAATCCCATGGCGTTGTATTCGAACTTGCCTCCAGCCCCATGCCCGCAGCAAACCAGTACCACAGGCCAGGGTGGAGCAGTGTCAGGTAAAAACAAGTGTGCGCTTAGCGGACACTGCGGCCAGCTTTCTCCATGTAACAACTGCAGTGAACAGCCAGGCAGGTCAATCTGGCGCAAGACCCCGCTGTTGATTACGGGTTTGCTGATTAAGTCCACACCTAAAGAGCGCTTAAAAAGCGCCTTGAGCTCTCCCCTGGCTCTACTTTCATGCAGGTCACGTATGGGCGAGCGGGCCAAGGCGGCAAAAATCTGGCGCTCGACTTTCTCCAGCTCTAAGATGGCGGCTTGTAGCCTGTCCATAATCAGGTCCTCCCTTTATCCATATGCAATATTTCAGATTCAGCTTTTTAGGCTGGAGCAAGAATGGCGCGTTTTCAGTGCTGCGGCGCATATTCGCGCAATATTATTTGGCTGGCTTCGAGGAAGTCCTGGCAGGCATGGCTGGCCAGGGTGGGATCAGTGTGCCTTTCGGAAAGTATAAGCAGGCCTGGCAGGCCGAAATTGCTGGCCAGCTCCATGTCGCAGTCGGCGTCGCCGACCATCACGGAGTGTTCCAGGTCTATGGCATGTTCGCGGCAGGCTGTCTGCAGCATGCCGGTTTCCGGCTTGCGGCAGGCGCAGCCGGAGTCTGGCGCGTGCGGGCAATAATAGTAGTCGTCCAAGACTATGCCTTCAGCCTCAAAAAGCTCAATCATGCGCGCGTGCACCGCCAGCAAGTCCGCATAGCTGAAATATCCCCGGGCGATGCCGGATTGGTTGCTGACCAGTATGAGCATAAAACCGGCCTGGCGTAGCAAATGCAAACCCTCAATCACCTCCGGCGGCACGCTGACATCTTTGGGATCGCGGAGATAATGCACGCTCTCCACCACGGTGCCATCGCGGTCAATAAAAACACAGGGCCTGGCTTCGGCTGCTGCTTGCCACATAAGCATCCTCCAAAAACAAGTTGTCATCAGCCATAGACTAGGACATGGCTCAAATGGTATAATCTAATGCCTGAAACTTTTTTTTGGGCTTAGGAAGCGCCGCCATCGCAGCCGGCTCCCCGGTTTCGGAGCATTTCCTGCGCCTTAGCTGAACCTGGCCGACTGCCCAAGTTTTGGACACTAAGACACACTAAAACACACGAAGATACAGCAAATCGTCTTCGTCTAAACTGCTAAATCAGCTTTTTTTAGTGTTTTTTGTGGTTCAATGTCTTTTTGGACGGCGCTAAATTATTCTGCGGCATTACTGGCGGTAAATTTACGCGCGAATATTTTTGCCGCCTTCAGCCTGTCTTTGGTCTCCGTTTCCTCGGCGGCTCCGCTCATGCCCAGCACGTGT
>JAAZIY010000486.1 GCA_012800625.1 Lentisphaerota bacterium | reverse complement strand
TTTTACATTGGGTAGAATGACACTCTGTACACCGATGAAAACATTGTTACCAATGACCACTCTGCCTATTTTATTACAGTTGTTGCCCAAAAATTTCCTAGGGCTGGCATCGTGGGTCAAAAACATAGTATAGCTACAAGTTACGTTATCCCCGATTTGCAGACATGTAGCGTCCTTGGGGTTGCAATTGCAATTGATTAAATCGACATTCTCGCCAATTTCGGCACCACAGATTCTTAGCCATTCTACCATGGTCATCTCTCTATCATCAATTTTAAGCCCTAAAATGCGTTTAACCAGCCGTTTTACTTTATTGATGATTTTTTTCATCTTAGTTTCCCGCGTAACTTATGGATTAAATGAGAGGAGTAATAGAGTCAGTTCATGAAAGGATTTCAAGATTTGTCAATCTGGCAAAGCCACCTAAGCGATAGTCTCCAACAATCAGTTCGCTGTCAGGGGTTTCGTTTTTTTGAAAATGTATGGCATTTTTTGCCAGGTCTATGGTGTTGCTCAATCCTTGTTCGTTAGCGGTATATAGAGCCAGGTACACCCTATAGGTTCCGGCGCTGAGCATCTTGGTGTCCAGTTTGAAGCGCAGGCTTCGGGTTTCGCCTTTTTTGAATGCCGGCAGGGGGGCAGAGCAGGCGATGCCCAGATTATTGCCTCTGCCGTTAAAGTATTCGGCCCGCAGCCTTACATCAGAATAGTCTCTATCGGCGTGGCAGAGCAGCTCGGCAACAAGCTCCTCGCCGCTGTTATAGACTCCGTCCTTGGTATTGAGCATTTCGCAACTGAGCATTTGTATGCTGCGTACATAGTAATCCCAGTAGTCGGCTCGAGTGAAGACGCGCTTGAGCTGGATTTGACTGTCATTGTTGACATATAGGTCTATGGCCGCATTGGTGTCGCCGTCAAAGACCTTGTGCCCCTGCTCCAAGACTAGGCAGCGCCGGCAAAGGCGGCTAATGGTGCTCATGTTGTGGCTGACATAGAGGACGGTGCGCCCCTCCTGACTGGACACGTCGCCCATTTTGCCCAGGCACTTGTCCTGGAATTTCATATCGCCCACCGCCAGCACCTCGTCCATAACCAGGATCTCACTGTCCAGATGGGCGGCCACGGCAAAGGCGAGCTTGACATACATGCCGGAGGAGTAGCGCTTCACCGGCGTGTCGATGAATTTGCTCATTTCGGCAAATTCAACGATGTCGTCGAATTTGCGGTTGATTTCGTGGCGGTTCATGCCGAGAATGGCGCCGTTCATATAGACGTTTTCGCGTCCGCTTAGCTCGGGATGGAAGCCGGTGCCCACCTCCAGCATGGAGGCGATGCGTCCGTTGATGCCTATGCGTCCGCTGCTGGGGGCGGTGACCCTGGAGAGCAATTTGAGCAGGGTGGATTTGCCGGCGCCATTGTGGCCTATGATGCCCAGGGTGTCGCCTTTTTCGACCTCGAAGGAGATGTCTTCCAGAGCCATGAAAAGCTCATTGCGGGTTTGGCTTTGCTGGCCTATCTTCAGGTTAGGGTCTTCACGGCGGCGTAGCCTGGCCCAGTGGCTTTGCAGCTCTTGACGCAGGGTGCTGCCGCCTATGGCGCCAAGACGATATTGCTTGGAGACTTGTTCTACGCGTATGGCTAGATTGCTCATAGTATGGGTTTATTTGCTAACAGGCTTTTTTGGGACAGGAAGAGACAGCAAGGCACAACAAGATGCACTAAGGTAGCTTCGAGGTCTGGGTGTCCTGTTCTGGCCATAGAGCCTGCCACCAGAGTGAGATGATTTTGTCCAGAGCCAGGTCCTGGCGGATTTTAACGGCGTTTTTCGAGAGTGTTTCGGCCAGATTGGGGTTTTCAATGATTTCGCGCATGGCGGCGGCCAGGGCCTGCTTGTCTCGCATGGGCACCAGTAGGCCGTTTTCGTAGGGTTTGATTATGGCCCGGGCACCGCCGCCGGCACAATCGGTGCAAACGCAGGGCAGGCCAATGGCCAAGGCCTCCAGCATGGAGTTGGACATGCCCTCGCGGTCCGAGGAGGATACATAGAGGGTGCAATCCTTGATTTTTTGGTGCAAGGCAGTATCAAAGGGATGAAAAACAACCCTTGAGTCCAGGCCTAGTTCTTTGGCCTGCGCTTGCAAAGACTCTTTTAATGGGCCTTCACCGTAGATTTCCAGGCTATAGTCTGGAAAATCTGCTGCCAGCAAGGCAAAAGATTCCAGCATAAGCGGAAAGTTCTTGGCTTTTGCCAGCCTGGCAAAGGAGACGATGACTTTTCGTCTGCGGCCTTCATGCCTGTCAGGGTAGTGTCCTTGCAGTGGATTGGCTATAACCCACTTTTGTATGTCAAGATAGTCGTAGAAGTCCCGGTTTTCCTCGGTCTGGAAAAAAGCCCCCT
>JAAZIY010000485.1 GCA_012800625.1 Lentisphaerota bacterium | reverse complement strand
GCTTCAGGTTGCTGGTGCAGGAGATGGCGCGGGCCTTGTCCCGCGCCTTGGAGAGCGCCGGCAGCAGCATGGCCGCCAGGATGGCGATGATCGCGATCACGACCAGCAGTTCAATTAAGGTAAAAACGGTTCTTTTCTTCATTGCAAATTCTCCTTTTTGCTAATATAATGAAACCAAAAAGCCGGGTTTCAAACTAGAACAACTGCGTTCTATGCTAATTATAGGCCCAAACAAAAGCAAACTCAAGCCCATCAGCCAAATTTTTCTAATCTTTTCGCCAAACTGGGCAGCAAACACATAATTCCTTCGTGTGTCTTCGTGTATCTTAGAGCGCGTCCAAAAAGGGTGTGGCATAGTAGCGCCTCTACGAGGCGCCAGTTTTGATGGTTGCCTGCACCCCAGGCTGAAGCCTGGGGTTAAGCATGGTTATGCGCCTACGGCGCAAGGAGATATGATGTTTTGTGACAAATTGTGCCAAAGGACAAAACGGCTCGTTTTTGCAGCACAATTCAGCTGATGATTTTGATTTTGCCAGCAGGATTGACCCTGGTTGGTTATCCACAAAAGTAAATTTCTCCTGAAAACACAGTTTTTGGAAGAAATTCTAATTCTTCTCTGAGATTCAGTCACATGGTGCCCCGAAGGGGCAACCTAATGAAGCCCAGGGTGAGCGAGGCCGCAGGCCGAGCGACACCCTGGGTAACCCCCCCCGAATCCGGCGCCCTGTAGGGGCACCACTAACGGCCTCTCGGCGTTATGACCTTTTTGGACGGGGTCTATCTTCGTGTGTCTTCGTGTCCAAAAAACGCTGTTTTTGCCGAGGTCAGTTTTCTTCTTAGGCTTGCAAGTTTTCAATTATGCTTTAGTTTAGAACAATTGCGTTTTTTCATTATATTTTGGAGCAAACGGAGGTTCTTGTCATGTATGTCTTGATCATTTTGGCGGTATTGTCTGCTCTTTTGCTGGCCTGGGCGAATTTTTGCAGCGTGAGCGCCGCCGAGCCGGGCAACGAGCTAATGTGTCAGATAGCCGCGGCCATCAAGGAGGGCGCCAATGTCTTTATGCGCCTGCAGTATCGCGCCATCGTCTTCATCGCCGCCATTATCTTCGTCTTTATATTGCTGCTGGTCTCCTGGCAGGCCGGTCTCGCCTTCCTTATCGGCTGCACCATGAGCGGCACGGCCGGCGCCATAGGGATGCATACCGCCACTCTGGCCAATGTGCGTGTCTCAAACCGGGCGCGCGAGACCGAAAGCCTGAGCCAGACCCTGAAGCTGGCCTTCACCGGCGGCAGCGTCATGGGGCTGGCGGTGGCCGCCTTCGCCCTGCTGGGCCTGGGCATAGTATACTTCGTCTTCGGAAAACTGGGCGGGCAGTTCTCCCCCGAGCAGATCACGCTGCGCAACAACTGGCTGGGCATACCCGGCATCATGGACATACCCTTCACCATGACGGTCTCCTCATACGCCCTGGGCTGCTCGCTGATCGCCATGTTCAACCGCGTGGGCGGCGGCATCTATACCAAGGCCGCCGACATGGGAGCCGACCTGGTGGGCAAGATGGAGGCCGGCATCCCCGAGGACGACCCGCGCAACCCGGCAACCATAGCCGACAACGTGGGCGACAACGTGGGCGACGTGGCCGGACTAGGCTCGGACCTGCTGGAAAGCTTCGTCGGCGCCACCGTCTCCGGCGTTATCCTGGCCTGCTACCTATTCTATATATACCGCGGCAGCGCCAAGGAGATTTCCCCGGAGCTTCTACAGGACCTTATCAGCCTGCCGGTGGTCTTTGCCGCCCTGGGCCTGCTCTCCTGCGTGCTGGGCATAGGCTATATGCGCATCAAGCGCATCTCCGACCAGCCGCACCAGGAGCTTAACAGCGTCACCTGGCTATCCTCCGGACTGACCGTGCTGCTTTGCGGACTGGCCAGCCACTTTATCTTCAAGGGTCAGGACCTGGCCTTTCTGGGCTTCAAGCTGGGGGCCTACTCGCCCTGGCTCTGCGCCGTCTCCGGCATTGCCAGCGGCGTCTACATCGGGCATCTGGCCGAGCGTTACACCAGCTACGACTACAAGCCCACCATGAGCGTGGCCGAGGCCTCGAGAGAGGGCGCGGCGCTGACCATCACCCAGGGCATGGCCAGCGGCATGAAGTCGGTGGCCCCGCCGGTCTTTGTGCTGGCTCTGGCCATTATCGTCTCGAACGCCCTGGCCGGCCTGTACGGCGTGGCCCTGGCCGCCATAGGCATGCTTTCATTTGTGGCAGTGACCGTGTCGGTGGATACCTACGGGCCGATTGCCGACAATGCCGGCGGCATCAGCGAGATGGCCAAGCTCAACCACAAGGTGCGCGAGATCACCGACAGCCTGGACGCGGTGGGCAACACCACCGCCGCCATGGGCAAGGGTTTCGCCATAGGCAGCGCGGCGCTGGCGGCGCTCTCGCTCTTCGCCTCCTACGTCTACGCCCAGGCCGGCGAGGCGGCCCGCGAGCCTGGCTTCCAGCTAGTGCTCAACATGATCAACACGCTGACTTTGTCCGGCGCAGTGGTCGGCGCCGCCCTGCCCTACTTTTTCTCCGGCATGCTTATCGAGTCGGTGGCGGCCACTGCCCGCAAGATGGTGCAGGAGGTGCGCCGGCAGTTCCAGAGCGATCCGGGCATCATCGCAGGCAGCAGCGAGCCGGACTACAAGGGCTGCATCAGCATCTCCTCACAGGGAGCACTGCATGAGATGAAGGCCCCGGCACTAATCGCGGTGGCCTCGCCGCTGGTCTTCGGCTTTATCTTCGGAGCCGAGTTTGTCGGCGGCCTGCTTATCGGCACCACGCTGTCAGCCATACTGCTGGCCCTCTACACCGCCAATGCCGGCGGCGCCTGGGACAATGCCAAGAAATACATAGAAAACGGGCATCTGGGCGGCAAAGGCTCCGAGGCGCACAAGGCCGCCGTGGTCGGAGACACGGTCGGAGACCCGCTGAAGGACACCGTTGGCCCATCGCTGGACATACTCATCAAGATCATGGCGGTGATCTCGCTGATCTCGGTGGCTATCTTCAGCAAGTACAATCTCTACGCCTGGATAAACAGC
>JAAZIY010000484.1 GCA_012800625.1 Lentisphaerota bacterium | reverse complement strand
GCAACGCCGCAACACGCCTTTTTTCTGGGCCGCGGCCTTGGCCGGGGTACTGGCCTGCTGGCTGCTGCAGTATAATGGGGAGGCTTTGCAGTTTAACTGGAAGGGGGTCTTTTTAGTGCAGCTTTCCAATCTGGCTTTTGCCGCCGGCCAGATTTACTACCGCAAATTAGCGCGCACGCAGCCGGGCTGGGAGCCGGTCTCCCATTTTGCCCTGGTTTATCTGGGCGCGGTTGCCTTCACCCTGCTGAGCTGCATTTACAGCGGCGGCTGGCGGCAAGTGCCTGAGGTCAGCGCAGGGCAATGGCTGCTATTGGCTTATCTCGGGCTAATTGCCTCCGGACTGTGTTTTTTCCTTTGGAATCTGGGCGGCAGCAAGGTCAGCGCCGGCAGTTACGCCTTGCTCAACAATCTCAAGATACCCCTGGGAGTGCTGGTTTCGCTCTGGTTTCTGGGCGAGCGCTGCGATTATGTCGGCCTGACGCTGAGCCTCCTGGTTTTTATGAGCGCGCTGCTGCTCTGCGAAAAGGCTGCCGCGGAGATACTGCCGGCGAATGGTCTGCAAAATGGATGAAAAATTGACATCACGCCTGATTTACGCCGCCAGTGAAAGCTGTGCCGACCTGCTTTACGAGTCCGGCTTCCAAGCGCCCGACCCATTTTTGTGGTATGAGGCTGCCGGGCAGCGCGGCATGGTGGTTTCCGCCCTCGAGTACGGCAGGGCTAGAGCGCAGGCCCGAACTGGCGTGGAAGTCATCTGCAGCGATAATCTCAAGCAGCGTTTTGCCCTGAAGCGCCAGCCGGAATACAGCGCCCTGGCCCAGGTGCTGGCCATTTCCAAGGCTCTGGGGCAGAATCACTGGAGCGTGCCCTACGATTTTCCTTTGGGGCTGGAGCAGGCGCTGACGCGACGACGCATCAGGCTGAGTCCAAAGCGCGATTTTGCCCCGGGGCGCCTGTGCAAGAATGCCCTCGAGCAGCAGGCCATAGCGGCGGCAGTGGAGCTGGCCGAAAAAGGCCTGGCTCGAGCCGAGGAAGTGCTGAGACAAAGCCGCATCGGCAGCGACCAGCTGCTCTATTGGCAGGAGGAGCCGCTGTCAGCCGAGCGCCTGCGCGCTGAAATTGACGGTGTTATTCTGCAGGCTGGCGGCCTGGCTCAGGGCACCATCTGCGCGCCTGGTGTGCAGGGCGCCGACCCGCATGAGCGAGGCAGTGGTCCGATTGCGGCAAATGTGCCCATAGTGCTGGATATCTTCCCGCGACACACGGCGAGCGGCTACTATGGCGACCTGAGCCGCACACTGGTCAGAGGCAAGGCGGCAGACTGCGTTTGGCAGGCTTTCGACGCCGTGCATGAGGCGCAGAAAAGGGCCTTGCAGAGCCTGCGTGCCGGCATTAGCGGCAAAGAGGTGCATGAGCTGGTCGAGCAGTGCTTTAGCGAACGCGGCTTTGTTACCCTGGTCGAGGGCGTGGACCAGCCCTGCGGCTTCTTTCATAGCACCGGACATGGCCTGGGCCTGGAAATACACGAACAGCCTAGCCTGAGCCGGCGCTATGTGGATGCGCTGCAAAGCGGACAGGTGCTCACCGTCGAGCCCGGGCTATATTATCCGGAATGGGGCGGTGTGCGCATCGAAGACGTCGCGGTTATCTGCGAAGAGGG